>JBLNHD010000150.1:0-7566 GCA_050268825.1 Gemmatimonadota bacterium | reverse complement strand
GCCCGGCCCGCGCCGTCGGTGACGCTCGGTCGAAGAAGCGCCAGAGCACGTCGGATGCGTCGATCTCGCGCGTGGTCCGGCCGAGGATGCGAGCCCGCACGCGCGGCCCGCCGGGCCAGGTGTGGCCGCCACCGCGTACCGTCACGAGCTCGACCGGCACGGTGCAGCCGGTGAACGCGACCCGCGTGACCACCGTCCCGTCGCGGACCCGATCCGTGGTGTCGGGCGGCCCGGCGGTGCCGCATCCCGCCCGCGCCGCGAGCAGCGAGACCGATGCCGGCACCGACAGGACGCTGCCGCCGCCATCGAAGGGCACGAGGCGGTCCTCGGTGCCATGGAGCGCGATCGTCGCCACTGGCGGCGCGCCGGCACACGCGTCCCGCACGGCGCCGGGCATCGCACCCGCGATCACGCCGATCGCCGCGACGGTGCCGGGGGCCTCGCACGCGAGCCGGTAGCTCATCATCGCCCCGTTGGAGATCCCGGCGGCGAAGACGCGGTGCGCCGGAATGCCGTAGTGGCGGCGCAGCGTATCGGCCAGCGCCCGGAGGAATGCGACGTCATCGCCGCGTTCGTAGCCCGGACGGGCATCGAGCCAGTACCGGTCGCGGGCGGCGGGGTAGGCGACGATGAATCCCGCGCGGTCGGCGACCCGGTCGAACCGGGTATGCGCCGCGATCCCCGCCGGATTCCCTCCGCCGCCGTGCAGCACGAGCACGAGGGCGTCGGGTCTCGGCGAGGCGGCGGGCAGGTGCACGCGATATTCCCGCGCCGCACCGCCCACGGTGATGCGCCGGGTCTGCGCCCCGGCCGGAGCGGGCGCGAGCAGGAGGACGAGCCCGAGCACCCCCGCGACGACCTTATCTTTCTGCAATGCCCACCATAGCGGAGCTCCGCAGGGAATACGCCCGGTCCCGGCTCGACGAGCGGGATCTTGCCGCCGATCCATTCACCATGTTTTCGCTCTGGTTCGCGCAGGCGGTGGAGACCGCGGTGCCGGAGCCGAATGCGATGACCCTCGCCACCGCAGCGCCGAACGGTACGCCGAGCGCCCGGATCGTGCTGCTCAAGGGGGTAGACGAAGGCGGGTTCGTCTTCTACACCGATTACCGGAGCCGGAAGGGGGCCGAGATCGCCGCCAACCCGGTTGCGGCACTCGTGTTCTACTGGCACGAGCTCGAGCGACAGGTCCGGATCGTCGGCGGCGTGTCCCGGCTCTCCGACGAGGAATCCGATGCCTATTACCGCAGCCGGCCCCTCGGCAGCCGCTTCGGGGCGTGGGCCTCCGAGCAGAGTGCCGTGCTGCCGTCGCGGGCAGCGCTCGAGGCCCGGCTCGCCGCCGTCGAGGCCCGGCACTCCGACGGCAACGTGCCCAGACCGCCGCACTGGGGCGGGTTCCGGGTGGCGCCGGTCGAGGTCGAGTTCTGGCAGGGACGCGAGAACCGGCTGCACGACCGCCTGCGGTATCGACGCGACGCTGCCGGGACGCCGTGGGCAATGGAGCGCCTCTCGCCCTGACCGCCGTCTTCGGCCGGCGGCCGGGCGTTCACGGTTCGCCCGACGATCAGCCGACTACCGCCAGCTGATTGCGTACCGGCACACCGTACCGCCCTTTGCCCGGCACTCCTCCTCCACCACCCTGACACCCGCCGCGCCGCACATCTCGAGCGCCTTGCGATACCATCCCACCACCGTCAGGCAGTCGGGCGCGCTGAAGGTCTCGGCGTCGTGCGTGGTCAGCGTGGCCGAGGTCGGGCCGGTCTTGTGGTACTCGCGGTGCCCGGTCTCGTAGTACATGGAGTAGATCGCCGGCGCCTTCGCGAGAAAGCCATGCGGATCGCCGGGCGTGACATAGCCGCTGTGGAGCGAGCCCAGGTTCTTGACCGCCGAGGCCTCGCCAAGCTTCTCGAAGAATTCCGGACGGCCCTCGCCGAGCACGCGCACGATCGCGTCGTCGAGGCGCTTCCCGATCTCGAAGGGATACCAGTTGGAGGTGAAGACGAGCTTGAGGGCGCGCTGGTCGTCGGGCGTGAGCGAGTCGAGCACGCGCCGGAGGCCGTCCTTGCCGAAATGCTCCTCGACGAACCCGAGACGCGACTTGAGGACGGCGCCCTTGATCTGCTGCATGCGTAGTTCCCCGAAGATGATGGTGTCGCAAGATAGATCATGAAGATGGCTTCATGCGCGATTCACCGGTGCAAGAGGGGTGGGTTTCTACTTTCCGCGCAGTCGTCAACCCCCTAGCCGGAGAATTCCGCGTGTCCGACGTCGATCCGACCCTCGAGCTTCCTTCCCGCCGGTCGTTCCTGCGCACCGGCACCCTTGCCGCCGTGGCCCTGCCGGCCGCCGTCAGCGCGATCTCCGCGTGCAATCCGGAGCTCGAGGCGAGGCAGCCGGCTCCGCCCGACGGCCACACCGCCGGGCATGCCGCTGCCCCGGCGGCCGGCAAGAAGACCGCCCGCGAGCTGGCCGACGAGATGGACCGCCATCATGAGGCGGGCATCAAGGCGTTTCCGGCAAAGACCGAAGGCAAGGGTAACCAGCCGCTCGCCCCGAAGATCGTCGGGGGCGTGAAGGTCTTCGAGCTCACCTGCAGCGAGGTGCAGTGGGAGACCAAGCCGGGGAAGCGGGTCAAGGCCTGGGCGTACAACGGGCAGGTTCCGGGCCCGCAGATCCGCGTCCGCGAAGGGGACCGGGTGCGCGTCGTCGTCAGGAACGAGCTGCCCGAGTCCACCGCCGTCCACTTCCATGGCGTCGAGGTGCCGAACGACCAGGACGGTGTGCCGTTCATCACGCAGCCGCCCATCAAGCCGGGGGAGTCGTACACCTACGAGTTCACGGTGCCGAACGCGGGCTCCCACATGTATCACTCGCACCATAACGCCGCCGTCCAGGTCGGCAACGGATTGCTGGGCGCCTTCCTCGTCGAGCCGAGGGACCGCTCGGCGGAGCCGAAGGTGGACGTGGACTACACGATGATCCTGAACGACGGCGTGCACGGCTTCACGCTCAACGGGAAGGACTTCCCCGCCACCGAGCCCGTGGTCTGCCGGAAGGGCGACACCGTTCGCGTGCGGTTCATGAACGAGGGCATGATGATCCACCCCATGCACCTGCACGGGATGCACATGACCGTCATCGCGAAGGACGGGTGGCCTCAGCCGATGCCGTGGAAGTGCGACACGCTGAACATCGCCCCGGGCGAGCGCTGGGACGTCCTGATCAAGGCCAACAATCCGGGCACCTGGGCGTTCCACTGCCACATCCTGTCGCACGCGGAGGCGCCGCAGGGCATGTTCGGGATGGTCACGGTTCTCGTGGTGCAGGACGCACCGACGGCCTGACCCGACCCCAGGCGTGGAGGGCGAACGCGGCGGCTCCGAGCACCTCGAGCGCGCGGCCGCCCACCAGCCATCCCGCGCAGCCGGCCGCAAGCACGCCGGCATTGACTGCCACGAGGGCGAACACCACCGGGCCGGCGCGACCACGCGCCGGCCCGGTCGCATGCCGGGGCAGGATCCAGTACGCCGTTCCCATGATGAGGTTGAGGAGCCACCCCGCCAGGAGCATCTCGATGTGGGCCGACCGGAACATGGCGGGAGCGGACGCGGGCCACCCTCCCTTCGCCGCGAGGAGCCACGCTCCGAGCGTCGAGCCGACCACCAGGTGGATGAGCGCCAGGCGCAGGAAGATGCGGCTCGCGAGCGGCACGCTCAGCGCCCCCGGATCCGCGGCCAGAGCGTCGCGGCAAGGAGGACGATCGCCGCGAGCTGGAGGAGGGCGGCCGCGGGCAGGAGGCCGTGGCGCTCGGGCAGCGGTTCGGCGAATGCGCGAAGGAGGAGCCCGGCGTTCAGCAGCGCGTACACGACGTAACCGGCCGCGTCGTTCGGCGGCGACCGCGGCTCGCGGCGCGGAAACATCCAGTACGCCACCGCGGCGATGAGCTGCGTGACCCAGCCCACGACCAGGAGATGGATGTAGACGGGCCACGCCCCGCCGAGATAGGCCGCATCGCCGCCGGCGAGAGGCATGAGGAGGCCGAGGAGGAGCGCGGCGAGCAGGTAGAGGAGTGCGGTGCGCGCGAGCCACCGCGAGAGCCGGGGCACGCCGGGTCAGCGCCGCGCGGAGCCTTCCGCCTCGCCGCTCGACGAGGCGCGGCGGCCGGTCATCTCCCGGGGATACACCCGGAAGACCACGTTGCGGAACGGGGTCGGATCGGTGTCGGTGAAGGCGTGCGGTGCGACGCGCCGGATGGCCGCGACCGTGGCGGCGTGGTCCGCCGACCCTTCGGGCATCAGATAGACGGTGCCGCGGATGACGACGCTCTCCCAGTCGTAGGGGCCGTGCGCCTCGTCCACCTCGAACGCCACCCACGGCGAATGGTGGAGGGTCTCGAGCTTGGTCCCGGGCTCGGTGCGGCACGAGAGCCACTCCCGCTCGTAGACGTACCCGATCGGCTGGATGTCGACCCGGTCCTTGAAGCTGAAGGCGATCCGGCCGACGTGATGCCGGCTCAGCAGCGCCTCGCATTCGGGGGTGTCGAGATCGCGGATGGTCACGAGCGGAGCGGGGCTCATCAGCTCTCCTTCAGGGTGAAGCCCACGCCGCGGACCGTGTGGATCAGCGTCGTGCCCGCCGCGTCGTGCAGCTTGCGGCGCAGGTTCCCGACGTGCACGTCCACGACGTTGCTTTCGGGATCGAAATGCATGTCCCACACTTTCTCGAGCAGCGTGGTGCGGCGCACCACCTCGTCGCGGTGGAGGAGGAAATACTCCAGCAGCTGGAACTCCTTCGGCGTGAGCTCGAGCGGGCGCCCGCCGACCGCCACCGAATGGCGGAGGCGGTCGAGCTCCACGGGGCCGACCTTGAGGACCTCGGCCCGCGCGGACCCGCCTCGCCGGGACAGCGCCCGCATCCGCGCGAGCAGCTCGTCGAAGCGGAACGGCTTGGCCAGGTAGTCGTCGGCCCCCGCGTCGAGGCCGCGGATCACGTCCTCGGTCGAATCGCGCGACGTGAGCATGAGGATGGGAGTGGTTCGCCCTTCCCGGCGCAGCTCGGCGGCGACCTGGAAGCCGTTCTTTCGCGGAATCACCACGTCGAGGAGGATGAGGTCGTACTCGTAGACGTGCGCGAGCATCGTGGCCTCGTCGCCGTCGGCGGCGACGTCCACGACGTGACCCTCCTCCTTCAGGCCCTGCTCGATGAAGCCGGCGACCTTCCGGTCGTCCTCCACGACAAGAACCTTCATGCTGGAAACCTATCCCGTCCCCGGTGAATCGGGAGTCAATGGATCGTGAAGGCTTCTTTCGAATTCGGGCGCGAGGGGGAGCTCGAGCTGGAAGCGGCCGCCGCCACCCGGCTGGGGGATTGCCCGGAGCTCCCCGCCGAGGAGCCGCGCCAGCCGGCGCGAGAGCGGGAGGCCCAGGCCGGTTCCCCGGCTTTCTTCTCCCGCCTTCGTCACGTAGACGTCGAACACGCGCTCGGTATCGTCGAGCCCGATGCCGGGACCGTCGTCGAGCACCTCGATGAAGAGGCGGCCATGCGCCGCGCTGGCCGTGATGGCAACGCGACCATTCTCCGACGCGTGCCGGACCGCGTTCGCCAGGATGTTCATGAGGATCTGCTCGACCCGCGCGGCGTCCGTCGCCGACGGCGGAAGCGCCGGGGGGACGTGCGTCTCGAGCGTGATGCCGCGGGTGGCTGCTGCCGGCGTCACCCGGCCTGCCGCCTTCCGGATGACGGTGCTGCAGTCGACCGCCTGGATCACGGGCCTCAGGCGATCCTCGTCCAGCCGGCTCAGGTCGAGCAGGTCGTTGATGAGCGCGATCGCGTGCTCCGCCGAGTCGAGCACCTCGAAGGCGGCGCGCGGCACGCTGGCCGGGTCCTTCCGCCGCACCAGCATCTCCGACCAGCCGTACACGGCCGCCAGCGCGTTGCGGAGCTCGTGGTTCACCATCGCGAAGAACCGCTCGCGCGAGCGGTGCAGCTGCTGCACCTCCTCCAGCAGCCGGGCACTCTCCTCGTGCAGGCGCGCGTTCTCGACCGCGGCCGCGGTCTGGGCCGCGAGGAGCAGGGCGATCCGCTCGTCGTCCTCGGTGAACTCTTCGGCGTCGACCTTTTCCGTGAGGTAGAGATTGCCGAACGTGCCGCGCCGCCCGACGATCGGAACCCCGAGGAACGAGCGCATGACGGGATGCCCCGGGGGAAACCCGAAGCTGTCCGGATGTCGCGTGAGATCGGGGAGGCGGATGACGCGTGCCTCGCGGATCACGAGGCCGAGAATGCCGTGGCCGCGGGGTGGCTGCCCCATGCGGCGCCGTTCCTCCTCGGGGATGCCGAAGGTGGTGAAGTTCTCGAGGAGCCGCCCGTCGGGCCCGAGAACGCCGATGGCCGCGTACCGCGCGCCGATGACGGACGCCGCGATCTCGGTGACCCGCTCGAGCACGCCCTCGAGGGAGAGCTCGGACGTGAGCAGCGTCCCGGCGGCGACGAGCCGCTCGAGGCGTTCGGTCGTGGAGAGGATTCCCGGCATGGCCGAATATCTCACCCCCCCGGCGGGCTCGCCAGCGAAAGGGGCTCTTACCGGGAGCTTCACGAGCCTTTCATGCTGCGGGGGGTAGTTTGCGGCTGGACAAGGAGGAAGCATGGAGCTGAGCAGGGTCGTCGTGGCGACGGATGCCTCGGACGCCGGCCGGGCGGCGATCGAGGCCGGCCGGGCCGTGGCCGCGGGATCCGGGGCCGGACTCACGGTCATGACGGCAGCGCTCAAGTCGGCGGCCGCCATTGCCGCGGGGAGCGGGAGCTGGGACCAGGGGATCGAGTCGGTCGAGGCGCTCGCCCGGCATCTCCGGGCCGTGCTCGGCACCGACGCGATCCCGCCGGAGATCGAGCTCGACGTCGCCATCGGCCTCCCCGGAATCGAAGTGCCGCGCTACGCGGAGGCGCACGCCGCGAGCCTCATCGTGCTGGGCCGCAAGCCCCGCTCGCATGCGGCGCGGCTCGTCATGGGCGATACGGCGGATGCCGTCGCGCGGCGGAGCAGAGTGCCGTGCCTGATCGTCCCGCCGGGGGGAACGCGCTTCGGGCGGATCCTGGTGGCGCTCGACGGCACGGTGCGCGGGGAGATCGTGTTCGATACCGCGTGCGCCTTCGCGCGGGCGCTCGGCGCGTCCCTCGGCGTCGTCACGATCGGGCCGCAGCACGACGGGGAGCCGGAGGCGCTCGCCGCCGAGGTGCCGGGCGCGCGCGCGGAGCGCATCGCGCGAACGGCCCGCGAGCTCGGCGAGCGCTGCGGGCTCAGCGTCGAGGTCATCGTGCGGCGCGGGGAGCCCGTCACCGAGATCATGGCGGCTTCGGCCGGGTGGGACGTACTCGTCGTCGGCTACCACCGGGGCGGTCCCCCGGGGATCATCGAGGGTGGCAGCGTGGCGCGGCGCCTGGCGCACCTGGTGCCCGGCGCGCTGATGACCGTGCCGCTCTGACGCTCGGGCTCGCGGAAACGAAACGGGGGCGCGACGAACGCGCCCCCGTTTCGTTTGGTGCCTCCGGTCTCAGAAGTTCGCGGTG
>JBLNHD010000149.1:0-2904 GCA_050268825.1 Gemmatimonadota bacterium | reverse complement strand
GGCATGCCGATGCCGAATCTCCTCGATATCCAGACCGCGGCGTTCCAGACGCTGCTCGTGCCCGACGACGTCGAGGGCGAGCGCCAGGACGTCTCGCTCGAGCGCGTCTTCCGCGACCTCTTCCCGATCAGCGACGTGAACGGGAAGTACAGCCTCGAGTTCCTGAGCTACGCGCTCGGCGAGGCCAAGTACTCGGTCGAGGAGTGCATCGAGCGGGACATGACGTACGCCGCTCCGCTCAAGGCGCGCCTCCGCCTCGACGTCTTCGAGGACGTCGACGGCCAGCGCCGCCTCAAGAACGCCATCGAGAAGGAGGTCTACCTGGGCGAGCTGCCCATCATGACCCCGCTCGGGACGTTCGTGATCAACGGCGCCGAGCGCGTCGTGGTGAGCCAGCTCCACCGCTCGCCGGGCGTCGTCTTCGAGGAAGACACGCACCCGAACGGGCAGCGGCTCTTCAGCGCGCGGATCATCCCCTTCCGGGGCTCGTGGGTCGAGTTCACGATCGACATCCACGACGTGATCTACGTGCACATCGACAAGAAGAAGAAGTTCCCGGCCACGGCGCTCCTGCGCGCCTTCGGCTACGGGACGAACGCGGACATCCTCCGCCTCTTCTTTGCGACGAAGGAGCTCGGCATCACCGGGAAGCTCGAGGGGCGCCAGGAGAAGCGCGAGGTCATCGGCGCGCTCCTCGCCGAGGACGTGCCCAACCCGGAAGACCCGGCGGGCGAGCCGCTCGGCGTGGTGGGCGACGAGCTCACCCCCGAGCGCATCAACGAGATGAAGCACGTCGGGGTCAAGTCGGTGAAGGTCTTCTCCGGCTACACCGCGATCGACCTGCGCGACGAGGAGCAGCCGACCTCCAACCGGGACCGGCACAACCACGTCCTCGCCTTCGACGCCGCCGATCCCGAGACGGGCGAGGTGGTCGCGGAGCGCGGCACGGAGATCACCGACAAGCTCCGCAAGAAGCTGCTCGACGCCAACATCGTGAAGGTGGAAGTCCTCATCACGGCGGGGCGCTCGGAGTCGCCGCTCATCAAGAACACGCTGGCCAAGGACCCGACGCACTCGGAGGCCGAGGCGCTCGAGCAGATCTACGCGCTCCTCCGGCCGGGCGACGCGCCCAACCTCGAGACCGCGCGGCAGCAGCTGCAGAAGCTCTTCTTCAACCCGAAGCGCTACGATCTCGGCCGCGTGGGCCGGTACAAGATCAACCAGCGCCTCAAGACGAAGAGCAGCCCGAACCACACGGTGCTGACCGAAGAGGATTTCGTCGCGATCATCCGCTACCTGATCGACCTGCACGACGGGCGCGGCTACACCGACGACATCGACCACCTCGGCAACGGCCGCATCCGGTCGGTGGGCGAGCTGATCGCCAACCAGTTCTCGGTGGGCCTCTCGCGCATGGCGCGGCTCGTCAAGGAGCGGATGAGCATCAACTCGGACCCCGAGAAGATCTCGCTCGACGACCTCGTCAACGCGCGCACCGTCTCGGCCGTCATCCAGGCGTTCTTCGGGAGCTCGCAGCTCTCGCAGTTCATGGACCAGACGAACCCGCTCGCCGAGCTCACGAACAAGCGCCGGCTTTCGGCCCTCGGGCCCGGCGGCCTCACCCGCGAGCGCGCCGGCTTCGAGGTGCGCGACGTGCACTACTCGCAGTACGGCCGCATGTGCCCGATCGAGACGCCGGAAGGCCCGAACATCGGCCTCATCACGTCGCTCTCGACCTATGCGCGCATCAATGAGCTGGGCTTCATCGAGACGCCGTACCGCGTGGTGAAGGGCGGCCGGGTCACGGACGAGATCCAGTGGCTCTCCGCGAGCGAGGAGGAGGACTTCCCCGTCGCCCAGGCCAATGCGCTCCTCGACGACGACGGGAAGTTCACCGAGCAGCTCGTCCTCTCCCGCAAGGGCGACGATTACCCGCTGCTGCCGCCGGACCGGATCGAGTTCATGGACGTGGCGCCGGAGCAGCTCGTCTCCATCGCCGCGGCGCTGATCCCGTTCCTCGAGCACGACGACGCCAACCGCGCGCTCATGGGCTCGAACATGCAGCGCCAGAGCGTGCCGCTCCTCTTCCCGCAGGCGCCGCTGGTCGGCACCGGGCTCGAGGAGAAGGTGGCGCGCGACTCGGGCGCCGTGATCGTGGCGCGCCGGGCCGGCGTGGTCACGCGCGTCACCGCCGACGAGATCATCGTCGACGCGGGCGCCGACGGCGCGCCCCTGGGCGACCAGCCGCTCGCGCGCCTCAACCAGCACGACCGCTACCGCGTCAAGAAGTTCTGGCGCACCAACCAGGACACGGCCATCAACCAGCGCCCCCTCGTGCAGCAGGGCGAGCGGGTCCGGGCCGGCCAGATCATCGCCGACGGCGCGGCCACCGAGGGCGGCGAGCTCGCGCTCGGCAGCAACGTGCTCGTGGCGTTCATGCCCTGGTACGGCCACAACTTCGAGGACGCGATCATCCTCAGCGAGCGCCTGGTCAAGGACGACGTCTACTCGTCGATCCACATCCAGGAGCTCGAGCTCCACGTCCGCGACACGAAGCGGGGCCAGGAGTAGATCACGCGCGAGATCCCGAACGTCTCCGACGAGTCGGTGGTGGATCTCGACGAGCGCGGCATCGTCCGGATCGGCGCGCGCGTCAAGGCCGGCGACATCCTGGTCGGCAAGATCACGCCCAAGGGCGAGACCGAGCTCTCGCCCGAGGAGAAGCTGCTCACCGCGATCTTCGGTGAGAAGGCCAAGGACGTAAAGGACTCGTCGCTGAAGGTGCCGCCGGGGATGGAGGGCACGATCATCGACGTGAAGGTCTTCAGCCGCCGCATCGACGACTCGCTGCTGGAGAAGGAGCGGGGCGAGCGGATCGGGCAGCTGCGCACCTACGAGCGCGAG
>JBLNHD010000148.1:0-3025 GCA_050268825.1 Gemmatimonadota bacterium | reverse complement strand
GTGCCGCTCCTCGAGATCGACACACATGAGCTCGAGGACCCGCGGTATCTCGCCAATCCCACGAACCGCTGCTACTTCTGCAAGAGCGAGCTCTGGACCCGCCTGCGGGATGTCGCGCGTGAGCGCGACTTCGACGCGATCATCGACGGCACCAATGCCGACGATCTCGGGGAGCATCGTCCCGGCCTTGCCGCGGCGGCCGAGCTGCAGGTCCGCTCGCCGCTCGCCGAGCTCGGATGGACGAAGGACGACGTGCGCGCCGCGGCCCGCGAACTCGGCATTCCGCTATGGGACGCGCCGGCCTCGCCCTGCCTGTCGAGCCGGGTCCGGTATGGACTGGAGATCACGCCCGAGCGGCTCAGGCAGGTGGAAGAGGGCGAGGCGTTCCTTCGTTCGCTCGGGGTCACCGGCGACCTCCGCGTGCGTCATCTCGGCGGAGCGGCACGGATCGAGGCGCTCCCGTCCGAGATCCCGGTCGTCGAGCGTGCGTGGCAGCGGGTGACCGCAGTCTTCGAGGCACTCGGGTTCGGCGCCGTCGAGCTCGACCCCCGCGGTTATCGGCGCGGCTCGCTGCTCGTGCTCGAGCGGCCGACCTGATGCGGCTCTTCGCCGCCGTGCCGCTTCCCGAGTCGGCCCGGAGCGAGTGCGCGCGCGTGCTCGCCGACGCGCGCGCCACCGGCTGGCCCGTCCGCTGGGTGAAGGACGACCTCGCGCACATTACGCTCAAGTTCTTCGGCGAGGTTGCGCCGGAGCGTCTCGACGTGATCGCGGAAGCAGTGCAGGGTGCCACGGAGGGCGGTCAGCCGATGTCGCTGCGGCTCCAGGCACTCGGAGCCTTCCCCACGTTCCGGCGCCCGCGCGTCGTCTGGCTCGGCGTCGACGCGCCCGCGTCGCTCGAGCTGCTCAAGGATCGCGTGGAGCGCTTCGCCGAGGGAATCGGCTTTCCGCCCGAAGGGGTGCCGTTCCGCCCCCATGTGACGCTGGGCCGCGTGCGTGAAGGTCAGCGGCTGCCGCATGGAGCGCTGGAAAGCTGCGGTATCGAGGCCGACGGCCAGCCGTTCGTCGCCGATTCCGTCGTCCTCTACGCAAGCAACCTGACGGCGGCGGGCCCCGAGTACACGCCCCGGCTCTCACTCACTCTCGGACGCTGATGGGTTGCCTCACCGCGCCGTTCAAGCTGGTTGGCCTGCTCCTCTTCGTCGTGCTGCTCGCGCTCGGCTGGCTCTACCGCGACCGGCTCGCGGACATGGGGCGCGCCGCATTGCGCGAGGCGACCGGTGCCCCTGCTCCGGTAGTCGATACCGGACGCCCCTCGGCCGAAGCGCTCGAAAGCGCGCAGCGAAAGGTCCAGTCGCTCGGAGGCGCCGACTCCGTGGTGCTCACCGCCGCCGAAACGGCGTCCCTCTTCCAGCGCGGGCTGGAGCCGTACTCGCGCGCCTTCTTCGATTCGATGCAGGTGCGGCTCGGCGACGGAACGGTCGGCGTGACGACCATCGTCCGCACCGAGCGGCTTCCGTCGGGCCTCCTGGGGCCGTTCGGTGGCGCGCTGCGGGAACGGGAGCCCGTGAGCGCGGAAGGTATCGTACGCGTCGTCGAGCCGGGCCGCGGGTCGTGGGAAATCCGCCGCCTGCAGTTCCGGGACATCCCACTCCCGCGCGACGCGATTCCCCGGCTCCTGGCTCGCGCGAGTGGCGATTCTGCGCGCAGCGACGTGCCATTGGCACTGCCGGCCACCGTGCGGGACCTCCGGGTGCGTCCTGACGGCGTGACGCTTTACGGCGAGGCCCGATGAGCCACCGGATCCTGATCGTGGACGACGAGCCCGGCATCCGCCAGGCCGTGAAGCAGGTCCTCGACTATGAAGGAATGGAAGTGCGCGCCGCGAGCTCGGGGGGCGAAGCGATCACGCTGTATCCCGATTTCCGACCCCACGTCGTCTTCCTCGACGTGAAGATGGCCGGGCTCGACGGCCTCGAAACCCTCGCGCGACTCAGGGCGCTCGATCCCCAGGCGGTCGTCGTCATGATCTCGGGGCACGGCACCATCGCCACGGCGGTCGACGCGACGCAGCGCGGGGCGTTCGACTTCCTCGAGAAGCCGCTCGATGCGGACCGTCTCCTGGTGACCGTGCGCAACGCGATCGAGCGGGCCGAGCTCGTCGGCGAGAACCACCGGCTCCGCGAGGTGGTCAGCCGGCGCCACGCCATGGTCGGCTCGAGCCCGGCGCTGCAGGCCACGCGCGAGCTCATCGCCAAGGTGGCGCCGACGAACGCGCGCGTGCTCATCACCGGCGAGAACGGCACGGGCAAGGAGCTCGTCGCCCGGGCGCTCCACGCTGACTCCCCCCGGCGCGATCAGCCGTTCGTCGAGGTGAACTGCGCCGCGATCCCGTCCGAGCTGATCGAGAGTGAGCTGTTCGGGCATGTGAAAGGATCGTTCACCGGTGCCTTCGCCGACCGGGCCGGGAAGTTCGAGCAGGCGGACGGCGGCACGCTCTTCCTCGACGAGGTGGGAGACATGGCCCTTCCGGCCCAGGCCAAGCTCCTGCGCGTGCTGCAGGAGGGCGTGGTGATGCGGATCGGCGGCTCGAAATCGATCGAGGTGGACGTGCGGGTGCTGGCGGCCACCAACAAGGACCTGGGGCTGGAAATCGCCGAGGGCCGCTTTCGCGAGGATCTGCTGTACCGGCTCAACGTCGTCGAGATCGAGGTGCCGCCGCTCCGGGACCGGCGCGAGGACATTCCGGAGCTGATCGAGCATTTCACCAGCCAGATCACGGCCGCCGGCGGGATGCCGGGGAAGCGCTTCGCCGACGATGCCGTGCGCCGCCTGCAGCAGCGCGGCTGGCCGGGGAACATCCGCGAGCTGCGCAACGTCGTCGAGCGCGCCCTGATCCTCTCGCCCGGCAAGCTCGTCACCGCGGCCGACATCGACCTGCTCTTTCCCCCGGATGCCCGCGGGGGAGAGGAGGGCGAGCCGCGGACGTTCGAGCGCTTCAAGCAGGACGCGGAGCGCTCGTTCCTGG
>JBLNHD010000147.1:0-20787 GCA_050268825.1 Gemmatimonadota bacterium | reverse complement strand
CGCTCGTGGCGCGGGGCACGACGCTCGCGGGCGGGGCCGAGGGCCGTCCGGGCATCGTGCACCGCCTCGACCGCGACACGTCCGGCCTGATGGTCGTGGCCAAGACCGATCTCGCGCATCGTCGGCTTTCACATGCCATTGCCGCGCGCCGCGTGAGCCGGAGCTATGCTGCGCTCGCATGGGGCCACCTCGACGTGAGCCCGACCGTCATCGAGGCGCCGCTCGCACGGCACCCGCGGGACCGCAAGCGGGTGGCCGTGTTGGCCGGGGGGCGCGCGTCCCGCACCGACGCCTCCGTCGTGGCCCGGTTCGGCGTCTGCGACCTCCGCCGCCTCGAGCTGCACACCGGCCGGACGCACCAGATTCGGGTGCATCTCGAGCACATCGGCCATCCGATCGTAGGCGACCCGGTCTACGCCGCGGGGGGCAGCCGGCGGATCGGGGGGAGTGGCCGGGCCGACGCCGCCCGTCTCGAGCGCGCGACGCCACGCCAGGCCCTCCATGCTGCCGCTCTGGCATTTCGCCATCCTGCGACGGGAGAACGCCTTACGTTCGAATCCGAGTGGCCGGCCGACCTCCGTGGCGCACTCGCCGCCGCAAGTGACTCAGATCTTGTTGCCCAGCCGGAACCGCTTCGGTATCTTCTTTTCTTCAATAGAGATGCCTGATTCCCAGACGTTGCACGCCGTCGTCTTCCGCGTCGGCGACCTGCTCTGCGCCGCCCCGGCAGGGATTGTGCGAGAAATCCTTCCGGCGCTTGCCGCGACGCGGATTCCTGGGGTCGGCGAGGCGGTGGACGGACTCGTGAACGTCCGCGGGGCGCTCCTCACGGTGCTCGATGCCCATCGGCTCCTCGGGCGAGCGCGCCGCGCGGACGACGAGGGTTCCATCGTCGTCATCACGACCGGGGCTCGCACCTACGGTCTCCTCGTCGGCGAGGTGCGGGACTTCGTGGAGCTGCCCGCCGCGGCGGTTGCCGAGCGGGCGCGCCTTCCCGGCATCGATCCGCGCATGGTGCGTGCGGTGGCGCGGCACGGCGGCGATCATTTCATCATGCTCGACCTCGAAGCGCTCGTGACGCCGCTGCTCGGTGCCTGATCGGCGGCGATCCTGAACCCGTTCTGCTGGAGGTGGTGAGTGAGTCACTCCGTGCTGGTCTGCGATGACGCCATCTTCATGCGCACCATGATCAGCGACATCCTGACCCAGGCCGGCTTCGAGATCGTCGGCGAAGCGGAGTCGGGCGCCCAGGCCGTGGAGAAGTACCGGCAGCTCAAGCCCGATCTCGTCACCATGGACATCGTGATGCCCGACATGGGGGGCATCGACGCGGTGCGCGAGATCTGCAGGGACAATCCCGACGCCAAGATCCTGATGTGCAGCGCCATGGGACAGCAGGCGCTCGTCGTCGAGGCGATCCAGGCGGGGGCGAAGGATTTCGTGGTCAAGCCGTTCCAGCCCTCCCGCGTGCTCGAGGCGGTCCAGCGCGTCCTCGGCTGAGCCGATGGACGTTTCGAAGTACGCGGCGCTGTTCCTCGCCGAGAGTCGCGAGCACCTCAGCTCCTGCAACCAGTTCCTGCTCGAATGGGAGCGCGACCCGTCGGCGACCGAGCCGGTGGCCGGGCTCTTTCGCGCCATCCACACGATCAAGGGGATGGCGGCGACGATGGGATATGCGGCCGTCGCGGAGGTGGCGCATCGCGCGGAGAATCTCCTCGATGCGATCCGCGCGGGGCAGGTGACGCCGGGCCCCGACATGCTGCAGCTGCTGTTCGGGGCAGTGGACGCGATCACGGCGGCCGTGGAGCGGGCGGCGGTCGGCGATCATGCGGCGGCGCCGGGCGACGTCGTGCTGCTCGAGGCGCTCGACCGTGCGGCCTCCACCCCGACGCCCGGCCACACCGCCGAGTTCGTGGCCGCCGTGGCTGCGGCGCGCGCCCGGCTCGTCCGCGTGACGATCCGCCCCGATGCGACGATGCGCGGGGGACGCGCCATGATCGCGCTGCGCCGCGCGGAGACGGTCGGCACCGTGGCGGACGTGCGCCCCACGCTCGCGGTGTTCGAGCGCGACGATTTTCCCGGGACCTTCGCCTTCCGGATCACGACCGATGCGCCGGATGAGACCGTGGCGCGCGCGATTCGCTCCGCCGGCGACGTGCAGGAAGTCGAGTTCGGGGACGCTCCGGCCACAGGAGTCGCGGAGAGTGTCGCCGCGCGTGGACGTCAGATCCGGGTGGACCTGCGCCGCCTCGATGCCCTCATGAAGCAGGTGGGAGAGCTGGTGGTGGCGCGGAACCGGCTCACGGATCTCGCGGCGGCGTCGGACGATCAGGCCGTTGCACCGGTGGCGGAGCGGATCGGCCGCCTCGTGTCGGACATGCAGGCCGAAATCATGCAGGCGCGCATGAGTCCGGTCGGTGAGGTGTTCGAGCGGTATCCCCGGCTCGTGCGCGATCTGGCGCGGGAGCTGGGGAAGCAGGCTCGCTTCGAGTCGGAAGGTGGGGAGATCGAGCTCGACCGCGCCGTCCTCGACGAGATCGGCGATCCGCTGCTGCACCTGATCCGGAACGCCGTGGACCACGGGCTGGAGCCACCGGCCGAGCGCAGCGCCGCAGGGAAGCCCGCGGAGGGGCGCATCATGGTCTCCGCCACGCGCGAGCGCAACAGCGTCGCGATCAGAGTGAGCGACGACGGGCGCGGCGTGGATCGCGCCCGGATCCTCGCGCGCGGGATCCGCGACGGCGTCATCGCCGCGGACGTCGAGCTGCTGACCGACGACCTGCTCCTCCGGGTGCTGGCGCGCCCCGGGTTCACCACGGCGGAGCGGGTGAGCGGCGTGTCCGGCCGTGGCGTGGGTGTCGATGTGGCCGCGACGCGCGTGCGCTCCCTCGGCGGCACGCTGACCGTGACGACGGAGCCGGGGAAGGGAACCACCTTCACCGTGCGCGTGCCGCTCACGCTCGCGATCGTGCGCGCCCTCCTGACCGGCGTGGGATCGGAGCGGTACGCGGTGCCGCTCGCGTACGTGACCGAGACGGTGGAGTTCGACCGCCGCGCGGTGACCGCGGTGCGCGACCGGGAGTCGCTCGTGGTGCGCGACCAGGCGATCCCCACCGTGCACCTGCGCCAGCTCGTCTCGATCGGCGGCGATGCGCCCGCACGCCGGCCGTCCATCATCCTGGAAGTCGGCGATCGCCGGGCGGCGCTCGTCGTGGATCAGCTCCTCGGGCAGCAGGACATCGTCATCGAGCCGTTCGAAGGCCCCCGCGGCATGCCGTCGTTCGTGGGCGGGGCCACCATTCTCGCCGATGGGGCGCCGGCGCTCATTCTCGACGCCGCCGCACTCGTCTAGGGGATCACATGGAAGACGTCCGGGCACTGAAGGAGCTGCAGCTCGACGCGCTCAAGGAAGTCGCGAACATCGGCGCGGGCCACGCGGCGACGGCGCTGTCGCAGATGACCAACCGGACGATCATGATCAGCGTCCCGGAGGTGAACGTCCGGCCCCTCGAGGAGGTCGCCACGCTGCTCGGCCCGCCCGACAGCGTGGTCGCCGCCGTGCTGATGCAGATGATGGGCGACCTGACGGGCCGCACGCTGGTCCTCTTCCCGGCGCCCTCGGCGCGCCGGCTCTGCGACATCCTCTTCCGCCGAGCCGAGGGCACGACGAGCGAGTTCGGGCCGATGGAGCAATCAGGCCTGAAGGAAGTCGGCAACATCCTCGTCTCCGCCTACATGAACGCGCTCAGCGACTTCATGGGCATGATGCTCGTGCCGTCGGTGCCGAGTCTCGAGATCGACCAGAGCGCGGCGATCCTCACGACGACGTACCTGAACTTCGGTCATGAGCGGGACTACGTGTTCTGCGTCGAGACCTCGTTTCAGGTCGGCGGCGAGCAGGACCGGCTGGAGGGCCACTTCCTCCTGCTGCCGGACATGGCGTCGCTCCGGGCGATCTTCGACGCGATTCGCCTGCAGTAGGGCATGGCCGCGCCCGTCCTCTCCGAACGCGATCTGGCGGCGCTGCGATCGTTCGCGCGCCGCATCGATCCCGCGGACGCCGGCGCCCACAACAATCTCGGCGTCCTCTACTACCAGAAGGGCCTCGTTTCCGAGGCCGTCGCGGCGTTTGCGCGCGCGCTGGAGCTCGATCCGCGCATGCAGGTGGCGCAGACGAACCTCGAGATCGCCTACCGCGACAGCGGTCACTACGACCGGCGCGTCGCAGAGCTGCAGGAGCGCCTGCGCCGGACGCCCGACGACCGCGAGGCGCGCTGGGAGCTGGGCCGGACGTATGCGTACCTGAAGCAGCACGCCGAGGCGGTCGCCGAGTTCGAGGCGCTGCTCGCGCGGAATCCGGGCGACGTCGCCGGCATGATCCAGCTTGGCCTGGCCCGTCGCGCGCAAGGCCGCGTCGAGGAGGCCTCGGAGTGGTTTGCGCGCGCGTGCACGGCCGATCCGGAGAGTGCGGTGGCGCTCTTCTATCACGGCGAAACGCTCTACAACCGCGGCCTCAACGAGCCGGCGCTCGCCGCACTCCTTGCCGCGACGGCACGGAATCCCGAGTACGCGGACGCGCACTACCTCCTCGCCTTCGTCTACGGCGACATGGGCCGGCACGACGATGCGCGCGCGGCGGCGAAGCGCGCCATCGCCCTCAATCCCGCGTTCTCCCGCGCCCAGGCCAACCTCACCCTCGTTCGCCCGGCGAACGACACCGCACTGCCTGAACCCCCGCGACCCGAGCCCGTCGGCGACTCGGCGCTCGCGCATTTCAATCTCGGGCTCGCCTTCCGGCAGAAGGGCTACCTCGTCGAGGCGCTCCGCGAATACCGGCTGGCGCTCGACGCCGGCGAGGACCGCCGCCTCGTCCTGCAGGCCATGGCCGAGATCGAACTGCTCCGCCGCGAGCTCGCATCGGCGCTCGACCTCTACGAGGGCCTGGTCGCGGAGTTCCCCGACTCGCCGAAGCTGTGGAACGAGCGCGGCGTCTGCCTGCACCAGTCGGGCAACCGCGCGGCCGCCGAGGAATCGTACGGGCGAGCTGTGGACCTCGATCCCGCGTACGTCCTCGCCTGGAACAACCTCGGCGTGTTGCGGGCCCACGATCCGCTGTCGCCCGGGGCGCTCGATGCCTTCCGGCGCGCCGCGCGCGGGTCGAACGCGCCGGCCACGGTCCGGCTCAATCTTGCGCTGCTGCATGTGCAGCGGCACGAGCTGCAACCGGCGCTCGAGGGCTACCGGTCCGTGCTGGCCGCCGATCCGGCGAACGCGGTGGCGTGGAACGGCGTCGGCCTTGTCCTCATGGAGCTCCGGCGCCATGCGGAAGCCCGCACCGCGTTTCAGCGGGCCATCGAGGCGGACGACGCGCTCGCCTCGGCGCATTACAACCTCAGCTTCACGCTGAGCCAGCTCGGCGATTTCGACGGCGCGCTGCGGGAAACGAAGCGTGCGCTCGAGCTCGAGCCGTTCTACGTGCCGCAGAAGTACGCGCTCGCCCTCGATCTGCAGTACGAGGATCCGACGATCGCCATCGCGCCGCCGATCACGACCGAGGTCGGCGGCGAAGCCCTTGCAGGGGAGTTCGCGTTCGATACCGGCGTGCTCGACCAGCTCTTCTCCGAGCTGGCGCCGGCCCGGCCGGTCGCACTCCCGGAGCCAGCGCCGGTCGAGGATCAGCTCGCGCTCGCGCGCGACTACGTGGCCAAGGGCCTGCTGGAGCATGCGACGGCCGAACTCGGTCGGGCCCGCGCACGCGGCGCCGATCCGGCGGGTCTCGCGGTGCTCGCCGGGGACCTCTTTGCGCGGCGAGGCCTGCACGGCGAGGCGCTCGAGCGCTATCGCGAGGCGCGGGCGCTGCGACCCGAGCTGCCCGAGGCGCTGCTGGGCGAGGTTCGGGCGCTGATTGCGCTGGGGCGCGCCGAGGAGAGCCTCCCCCTCGCGGACGAGCTGAGCCGGCAGCGGCCGGGAGACGCCGATATCCTGATTGCCCGGGCAAAGGCGCGGCTGGAAGCGGGAGACTCCGCAACGGCGCTCGCGGCCGTGCGCGAGGCGCTGGCAGTTGCACCCGCCCGGCCCGATCTCTACCAGCTGCAGGCCCTCGTCGCCGGCCGCCTGGGTGACATGAACGCGGCACTCGAGGCCTGCCAGCTGGCGCTCCGGATCGACGCGGGGCTGGTCCAGGTGTGGCACGAACTTGGCCGGCTCGAGGAACAGCGCGAGAACTGGACCGGCGCGCGGGCGGCGTACGAGCGCGCGCTGGACCTGCTCCCGACGTTTCGCGAGGCATCGCTGGCGCTCGCCGATCTCGTCCGGCGGACCGACTCGCCCACGGCTGCGGTCGGTGTGCTCGTCGGAATGCTCTCGGCGGACCCGTATGACTTCGAAGCACTGACGCTGCTGGGACGCTGCCTCCTGGAAAGCGGGCGGACGGCGGATGCGCTTCAGGCGCTCGACCGCGTGCTTCGCTTTCACGCGGACGATGTCGATGCCCTCTTTCACCGGGGCACGGCTCTCGCCCGCGAGCGGCATTTCCATCATGCCGTCGCATGCTGGGACCGGGTCGTTCAGCTCCAGCCGGCGAGCCCGCTCGCCGTGCAGGCCCGCTCGCGGGCGCGCTCGGCGCGGGACCTGGCCCACATCCTCGTCGGATCGGAGCGCTGACTCGTGCCGATCGAGGGACCGCTGCGGGAACTGAGCATCCACGACGTCTTCCAGCTCCTGGACCTCGCCCGGAAGACGGGGATCCTGCGCGTGGACTCGGAACTCCGGCAGAACGGCGGCACGGTCTATTTCGACCAGGGCGCCGTCATCGGCGCGGAGATCCGCAGCAATCCCCACCAGCTGGGCGGCCTCCTGCTCCGCTCGGGGAAGCTCTCGGAGTCGGACCTCGCGCGGGCGCGCGACATGCAGTCGACTGGCGATCGCCGGCGGCTCGGAGACATTCTCGTCGAGCTCGGCGCGATCACCCGTCGCGAGCTGGACCGGCAGGTGCGCGCGCAGGTCGAAGAGGTGATCTTTGAGCTGATGGGATGGTCCGAAGGCTACTTCTCGTTCAGCGAAGCGCCCCTCGACGAGGTTCCCACCCAGGCCACGCTCCGCATTCCGACGGGCGCGCTCCTCATGGAGGCAGCGCGCCGCATCGACGAATGGAGCCGGATCGAGTCGAAGGTGCCCCACCTTGGCGTG
Source organism: Gemmatimonadota bacterium (assembly GCA_050268825.1). Taxonomy (GTDB): domain Bacteria; phylum Gemmatimonadota; class Gemmatimonadetes; order Gemmatimonadales; family GWC2-71-9; genus CAMLLJ01. The sequence continues at coordinate 13,599 of JBLNHD010000147.1, read as the reverse complement.
GTACCGCGGCTCGTGGTGCCCGATGGGGATTCGGGACCGATGGATCTCCTCCCGGTCGAATGGGAGCTGCTTGCGGCGGTGGATGGAGCGCGGGACGTGCGGAAGCTCGCCACCATCACCGCGCGCTCCGAGTTCGACGTAGCGCGGTCGCTCTTCGGGCTGGCCACGGCCGGCATCATCGCGCTCGACGACCCGCGGGACGCGCCGCCGGCGGCGGGCGGGGACCTCGCGGATCATCTCGCGCGTGCCGAAGCGTACCTCATTGCCGGCGAGGCCGAGGCGGCCGTCGCGGCGGCCGAGCAGGGCCTCGCGGCCGGGGGAGACGCCAGCATCGCGGCGCAGCTGATGCTGGGGCGCGCCCTGCTTGCCGCCTCGCGACCGGCCGAGGCATCCGACGCGTTCGAGGCCGTGCTCCGCCTCGATCCGCTGCACGGCGCCGCGCGCCGCCTGCTCGGCACGGCGCTCTCGGCGCAGGGGCGCTTCAGCGAGGCAGTCGACACCTGGGATGTGTGGAGCCGGCTCGATCCGCGCTCCGTGGAGGAAGATGCGTTGGGCGGATGGGTAAGCCGGATGCGGGCGGCGGCCGAGCTGCTGGCACGTGCCACGAGAGCGGTCCATGACTGACGACATCCGGGCGATGTCGGCGACGCTGGCGGCGGATCCGGCGAATCTCGTCTTTCTCGACCTTGGCGAGTCACTTCGGCGCCGCGGCCAGCTCGAGGCAGCGCTCAAGGTCGCCGTGGCCGGCGCCGCGCGGCATCCGGGCCTCGCCGACGCGCGGGACCTCTGCGCGCGCATCCACAGCGACCTCGGCGACGGCGAGTCCGCCTTCGATGCCTGGCTCGAAGCGCTCCAGCTCGACGCGGCCCACCTCGGCGCGCACAAGGGGCTGGGCTTCCTCTATTACCGCGCGGGAGACCTCCCTCGGGCATTGCGCCATCTCGAGCTCGCGGCGGCGAGCACGCCCGAGGCAGGGCTCGACGTCGCTATCGCGCGCGTCCGCGCCGCGCTCGCTGCGGAGCAACCTGAGCCCCCCGCGGGCGATGCATCTCCGCCCGACGCGCCCGCGGCTCAGACGCCCCCGGCCCCTGATGCGCGCGCACCGGCGGCGGAAGGCAATGCCGGAGTCTTCGCCGGTTTCGACGCCGCACGCGACGGGCTGCTGCTCCTCGACGCGAACGGCCTGCGGCTGGGAGGCGGGATCCGCAACCGGGCGGGCGCCGATGTGTCTGATCCCGTGGCCGCGCACCTCGCCGGGGTGTCCCGCGAGGCGAGCCGGGCGGCGCGGCTCCTCGCGCTCGGGGCCTGGCAAAGCCTGTCGGTCGAGTCCGTCGACGGGACACTGCATCTCACGGCCCCGACCGACACCACCGTGCTCCTCACCGTGCGCGATGCCAGCGTGCCCGCGGGCCGCCTGGCCCTCCTCGCGGACCGGGCGGGCGAGGCGGCCCGCCGCTGGCTGGAGCGGCTCGCATGAGTGCCCGCTACCGCGCGGCCCTCGAGCGCGTGAGCGCGGTGCGCGGCGTCCAGGGCTCGATGCTCGTGTCCGCCAGCGACGGCCTCGTCGTAGCCGAGCTCCTGATGGAGGACGTGGACGGCCGCGCGGTCGCCGCGCTCGCGGCGAGTCTTGCCGGTCGATTGCGTCGCACCACCGAGAGCGCCGGGCTCTCGGCGCCCTCGGTGATCCACCTGCGGGCGGACGCGGGGTCCGTGCTCGCGGTTCCCGCCCCGGACGATCTCCTCGTGGTCGCGATTGCACGTTCGGACGCGAACATCGGGCTCGCGCGGCTCGAGATGATCGCGGCCGCCGGGGAGATCGGCTGATGCGCACGCTCGAGCCTTGGGTCGCGGGCCCACTCGAGACGTTCCTGGCGGAGTCGTCCGCGCGGATCGTCCTCCTCATGACGTCGTCCGGTCAGGTCGTGGCGCAGCACGGCTTCACGCGCTCGCTCGACGTCATGTCGGCCGCCGCCCTCGGCGCCGGGATCGTCGCCTCGACGTCGGAGGTGGCGCGCATCATGGGCTCGCCGCAATTCGGGGCGCTGGTGCATCAGGGAGGACGGCAGGGCGTGTTCCTGGCGGGCTTCGACACGCCGCGCGGGCGCTGGATCGGCCTCGTCGTCTTCGGTGCCGATACGAGCGTCGGGCTCGTGCAGCTCTTCTTCGACCGGCTCGCGCGCGAGCTCGCCGCCGCGGCGCCGGCGGAAGGGCCGCGCGGACCGGTTCTGGCCGAGAACTTCGAGCGCGACCTCAACGCGAGCCTTCACGCGCTCTTCGGACGCTGACATGTCGCTCGTCAACTTCACGACCCGCGAGATCACCTGCAAGATCGTCTACTACGGGCCGGGCCGGTCCGGCAAGACGACCAATCTGCAGTACGTCTACGGACGCGTCCCCGAGAGCCGGCGCGGCCGCATGGTGTCGCTCGCGACGCACGGCGACCGGACGCTCTTCTTCGACTTCCTTCCGATCGACCTCGGCTCGATCTCCGGTTTCTCCACGCGATTTCAGCTCTACACGGTGCCGGGCCAGAGCTACTACAACGCCACGCGCAAGCTGGTGCTCCAGGGCGCCGACGGCGTCGTCTTCGTGGCCGACAGCCAGGCCCGGCGGTTCGATGACAACCTCGAGAGCCTCCAGAACCTGCACGAGAACCTCCTCGAGCAGGGCGTGGACGTCCGGGAGCTGCCGATCGTGCTGCAGTACAACAAGCAGGACCTGCCGCGGGACCTGGTGCTCTCGCGGGAATCGCTCGACGACGCGCTCAACTTCCGCTCGGTGCAAAGCTTCGCGGCCGACGCGCTGCACGGCACGGGCGTGTTCGAGACGCTGAAAGGGATTTCCGAAGTGGTCCTCCGGCGCCTGGCCACGGGAGCGGCAGCCGGATGACGGCCGAGCTCAATCCGCAGTTCCGCCTGGAGGGGCTGGTCGTGGGTGCGGCCAACCGTCTCGCGGTCACGGCCGCACGTGCGGTGGCGGAGTCGCCGGGGGCGGTCTACAACCCGCTCTTCATCTATGCCCGTCCCGGTCTGGGCAAGACGCACCTGCTCGTCGCCATCGGACACGCGGCTCGCGCGATCGACCCGCGTATCGCAGTGGAGTACCTCACGCTCGACGAGTTCGTCGAGGCCTTTCACGCCGCGATCGCCGCCGGACAGGGAGACAGCTACCGGCGGCGCTTCCTGGACGTGGGGGTCCTGCTGGTCGACGACGTGCAGTTCCTCGCGCACCGCCGGGAGATGCAGGCGGAGCTCCTGCGCGTGGTCGACGCGATGCAGGCGGTCGGACGACAGATCGTGCTCACCAGCGACCGGCCCCCCGCCGAGATCGAAGCGCTCGACGAGCGGCTCATCCGCCGATTCGGCGGAGGGCTCGTCATCGACATTGCGGCACCGGATTACGAGACCCGCGTGGCGATCCTCCGGCGGCGCGCCGAGGAACGGAAGGCGGAGTTCGCGCCCGGGGTAATCGAAGCGGTGGCGGACCTGGACATCGACAACGTGCGCGAGCTGATCGGCGCGCTCAATCGGCTCGTTGCGGGTCAGGCCGTGAGCGACGCTCCGCTCTCGGCCGCCGAGGCGCGCGCACTCATCGCGGGGACGCTCCCGCGGCGGCCCGTGCCGGCACCCGCGCGTGCGCCCGAGCTCGTCCCGGCAACCGGCGCTGTCGATGAGTTCGCGGATTTCCTCCAGGAGGTGTCGGCGACGGTCTCGCAGCAGGTCGAGTCGTGGCGGGCCCGCGTCGCCGAAGCGATGCTGCGCTGGGAAGGCGAGGGCTATCGCGTCGCGCGGCTGCAGGCGCTGCTCGAGGCGGAGGTGGTGTCGGATCCGGACGCGGAGCTGCGCACGTTCGAGTCCGATATCGAGAAGCTCCGCGCCATGCAGGCCGAGGTCGAGGGACTGGCTCCGGACCTGGCGGGCGTAGCGGCGCTCCGGGATCCGGGCGATCTCCCGGCGGCCGAGGCCCTCGTCGAGAAGGCCCGGCAGGGGGCCACTCCGCCGCCGCCACCATCGCCGCACTGGCTCCTCGACGAGTTCATGGAGTCGGCATCGAACCGGGTGGCCGTGCGGGCGGCGCGCTCGGTTGCCGCCGCTCCCGGAACGAAGTACAACCCGCTCGTGATCGCCGGCGCCGCCGGGAACGGCAAGACGCATCTCCTCCACGGACTCGGCAACGCCCTCCTCGCCGGCGGGCTGACCGTGGCGTGCGTCAGCGGAAACGAGTTCGTCGACGAGCTGATTTCCGCCATCGCGCGCGATACCGTCGGTCTCTGGCGGGCCCGATACCGGCACGTCGAGGCGCTCCTGATCGACGACGTCCACGTCGTCTCGGGCAAGGACCGGTCGCAGGAAGAGCTCTTCGTGCTCTTCAACCACCTCCTGGAGCGAGGCCGGCAGATGGTGTTCACGAGCGGGGCGCCGCTCGGCGAGCTCGAGGCGCTGGAGCCCCGGCTGCGGACGCGGCTCGAGGGCGGCCTCGTCGTAGAGTTGCCCGCGCCCGATCGTGAGCTTCGCGAGCGTGCGATCGAGCGCATGCTCTCGGCCCGGCTCGAGTCGGTCGATCCCGAATTCGCGTCGTACGTGGCCGGGCGCCCGGCCGATTCGATGCGGGCGTCGCTCGCGCTGGTGCAGCGCGTGCTCAACGCCGCCGAGGCGCGCCAGGTCGTGCCGACGGCCGGGCTGGCTCGTGAAGTGCTGGAGGGTGCTGCCGCGCGTCCCCGACGCTCACCGCCCGCGCGGCCGAGCGGCGTGGCCTCGCCGTCGGGGGCGGGGGTCCGCAGTCGCGAGAAGATGGTCTGGGAGTGGCCGGACGTGGCGGCCCGGATGATCGAGGAGTTCCGCTGATGGCGATCAAGGGAAGCCTCAAGGAGGCCAGCCTCCCCGACGTCATCCAGCTCCTCACGCTCGGGCGGCGCACCGGGTGCCTCGCGATCGCCGACCGGCAGAACTTCGGCTACATCTATTTCGACGAGGGCCGGCTCACCTATGCGTCCATCGTCAACCGGCGCGACCGCATCGGCGACATCCTCGTCCGGAGCGGGCGCATCACCGGCGAGCAGCTGCAGAAGGCAGTGGACGCCCAGGACGGGGACCGCCAGGTCAAGATCGGCCAGCTGCTCGTCGACCAGGGCGCGATCACGCGCGGCGAGCTCGAGAGCTACATCCGCCTCCAGATCGAGGAAGCGGTGTACTACCTCTTCACCTGGTCGAGCGGCACCTTCAACTTCGAGGCCGGGGTACGCCCGGAGCACGAAGATTTCCTCGTCTCGATCAATCCGGAAAGTCTCCTCCTGGAGGGGGCGCGCCGCGTCGACGAGTGGAGTCTGATCGAGAAGAAGATCCCGTCGTTCGATCTCATCTTCGCCGTGGACGCCTCCTATGTGGCCGATTCGGGCGTCACCCTCTCGGCGGAACAGGCGGCCATCCTGCCGCTGCTCGATGGGACGCGGGACGTGAAGCAGGTGCTCGAGGAGTCCGGCCTCGTCGAGTTTGCCGTCGGACAGGCGCTGTACGGATTGATCACCGCGGGATTCGCGCGCCGCGTCGGCTCGTCCACCACGACGGCAGCCCCCAAGGTGAACGAGGCTCGCATCGAAGAGCATCGCAATCTCGGCGTCGCCTTCTACAAGACCGGCATGCTGGACGATGCCTTCCGCGAGTTCCGCCGCGTCGCGGACCTGCGGCCCTCGGAGAGTGCCGCGGTCTTCTACCTTGGCCTCATCGCGCTCAAGCAGGCACGATGGGATGAGGCCGTCGAGGCGCTGAAGGAGGCGGTGGAGAAGGGAGGGCCACGGCCGGCCGCGCTGCACAACCTGGGCGTTGCCCTCGAGCGACTGGGGCGTCTGGAGGAGGCGGAGGCGGCGTACGGCGAAGCCGCCGGCCGGGCGAAGGACGACCCGCGCATCTATCTGGGATGGGGGATCGCCGCCCTCAAGCGCGGCGATCCGCAGGCCGCGGAGACCCGGCTCACCCGGGCGCGCGAGCTGCTGGGCGCTCGCGCCGCGCCGCCGCTCTGGTACTGGGCGGCCGCGCTCACGCAGGCGCTCCTCCCGCGCCTGGACGCTGCGATTGCGGTGGCGCGTGAAGGCGTCGCCGCACACCCCGCCAATGCAGTGCTCCGCAACAACCTCGCCGTGCTGCTCGAAGCCGCCGGGGACGCCACCGCTGCAGACGAGCTGCTTCGCGCCGCCTTCGCGGAGGATCCCTCGCTTCCCCAGGTCTCCAAGAATCTCGCCGACCTCTACTACCGCGCCGGGCGCTACGACGAGGCGTGCGAGGCGTACGAGCGGGCCGCGAAGCTCGACCCGGCGCTGGGCGACGACCTCTTCTTCAAGCTCGGCAATATCGCCTTCAAGCGGCGGGATCATGCGCGCGCGCGGGCGAGCTGGACCCGGGCCGTCGAGCTGAACCCCGCACACCAGCTCGCGCGCGCCAACCTCGACCTCCTGGAGGCGGCCTCGTGATGGCCGACGACGCGGCGTTCGAGACGCTGACCCGCGAGATCTCGCGCGTGGTCGGCGTGCCGCTCGACATCTACAAATCGAAGTGCCTCCGCCGCCGCATCGCGGTCCGCATGCGCGCATGCGGCGTTCACACGTTCCACGAGTATCTCGGGGTGCTCGGCCGGACGCCCGCGGAGTACGAGCGGCTCAAGGATGCGCTCACGATCAACGTCACGCGGTTCTACCGGAATCCGGAGACGTGGGAGAGCCTGCGCACGAAGTTCCTTCCCGAGCTGCTTCGCGAGCGGGATGGATGGCTGGACGCCTGGAGTGCCGGCTGCTCCTCGGGCGAGGAGCCGTACACGATCGCCATGCTGGTGGCCGAACTGGCCGCGGCCGCGGGCCGCGCGAGCTGGCTCGAGCGCCTGCGGATCGAGGCCACCGACATCGACCGCGAGAGCCTCGCGCACGCAGCCGCGGCGGTCTACCGGCGCGAAGCCTTCCAGGAGGCGCCGCCCGCGCTCGTCGAGCGCCACACCCGGGAGACGCCGGCCGGCATCGCCATCCTCCCGTCGCTGCGGCGCCGGGTGAACGTCCGGCGGATGGACCTGAGTCAGGAACAGATGGCGGCGGGGACCTTCGACCTCATCGTCTGCCGCAACGTGGTGATCTACTTCGATCGGCCCATGCAGGAGCGACTCTTCGCCCATTTCGCCGACGCCCTGCGGCCGGGCGGCCTGCTCGTACTCGGCAAGGTCGAAACGCTGCTGGGGCCCGCGCGCGAACGCCTGACGCTCGTGGACACGCGTGAGCGGATCTACCGGGCGGCCGCATGAGCGAGATCATCGTGCGGGTGGCCGATCTGCGGATCGGCCGGGCGGACGACGTCCTGGTGACGATCGGACTCGGCAGCTGCGTGGCCATCGTGCTCTACGACGCCATGGTGCAGGTCGGCGGCCTCGCGCACGTGCTGCTGCCGTCGCCGGCGCTGTCGCGGGGATCTCCGAACCCGGCGCGCGTGCCGCAGACGGCGGTGCCTGCGCTGCTCTCGGGGATGGCCTCGGCCGGCGCATCGCCCCGCCGCATCAAGGCGCGGCTCGTCGGCGGCGCGAGCATGTTCGCCGCCCTGGCCACACCAGGCACGATCCAGATGGGTGAGCGCAACATCGTCGCAGCGCGCCAGGCGCTCGCCGCCGCCGGCCTCCCCATCATCGGCGAGGCGGTCGGCGGGGATTTCGGCCGGACGGTGCGGCTGCACGTGCGGGACGGCCGCCTCGACGTCACTTCGGTGATGCATGGCAGCGTCGCCCTCTAGCGTCCCGTCGGTCCTGGTCGCCGACGACAGCGCATTCTTCCGGCGCATGCTGGGCGATACGATCGAGGAGTCGCGCGAGTTCCGGCTGGCCGGCGTCGCGCGGAACGGGCTCGACGCGCTCGAGAAGGTCCATTCGCTGGCGCCCGACCTCGTCGTGATGGACCTGGAGATGCCGAAGCTCGATGGGCTGGGCGCCATCGGCTACATCATGTCGGAGTCGCCGCGGCCGGTGGTGGTGGTGAGTGCCTACGCCGGCCCCGGCACCGCGGCGGCCATCCGCGCGCTCGAGCTCGGCGCGGTCGATCTCGTTGCCAAGGAGGACGATCGGGGCACCGATGCGGTCCGCCGCCTGGGCGAGCGGGTGCTCGCGGCCCTGCGTGCCGCGCGCGAGGCCGACATCCACCGCATGCCGGTGCTGGCGCGCCCGAGCGCACGCGCCGCTCCCGACCTTCCGGTCTACGCCCTGCCCGGTCGCGCACGGTGCTGTGTCGCGATCGCGGCGTCGACGGGCGGGCCACGCGCGCTGGCCGAGCTCGTGCCCCGCCTCACGCCGGGCCGCCACGCCGCGGTGTGCATCGCGCAGCACATGCCGCCACGGTTCACGCGCAGCCTGGCGGAGCGGCTCGCCTCGCTGAGCCGGCTCGCCGTAGTCGAGGCCGAGGATGCGGCCCCCCTCCTCGAGGATACGGTGTACGTCGCGCCCGGCGATTACCATATGCTGGTGGCGATCCGCGACGGGGGCCCGGTGGTGGAGCTTGTGCGAACGCCCCCGGTCTGGGGCGTCCGGCCCGCAGCCGACCCGCTGTTCGACTCGGTGGCCCGCGTGTTCGGCGCGCGCGCCGTCGGCGTCGTCCTCACCGGCCTCGGGCGCGACGGCGCCGAGGGGCTGCGCGCCATCCACGACGCGGGAGGGACCGGCATCGCGCAGGACCGCACCAGCTCCACGGTCTACGGGATGCCGAACGCCGCGCGGCTCGCCGGCGGCGCCGATCGCATCCTCGCGGTGGGGGAGATTCCCGCCGCGGTGGATGCGGTGCTGGCGCGACTGGCCGGGGTGGCCGCGTGAGCGAGACCTTTCTCCTCGTCACCGCGGGCCACCTGCGCGTGGCGCTGGCGGTGGGGCAGCTCGAGGCCGTGACGGACGGCGCCGAGGTCGTCCCGGTCCCGGTGGCGGAGCCGGCGATGGCCGGCGTCACGACCGCGCGCGGAGAGACCGTTCCGGTGATCTCGCTGGCGCGCCTGCTGGGGACGCCTGCGCCGCGCGGGGCCGACGTCTTCGTCCTGGTGCGCTCGGGCGGCATCCGTCTCTGCCTCGCGGTGGAGGCGGCGGAGACACTGGCGCGGGGCGATGTCCTCCCGCTCCCCGCGGACAGCGCGATGCCGTGGGCGCGTGCCGTCCTGCGCGAGGGAGACACGCTGGTGCCGCTGCTGGACCTGGAAGCGCTCGCCGAGCGCCTCGCTGCCACAGGAAGGGCCTCATGAATACCGGTGATGACGTCCAGATCGTGACCTTTCTCGTCGGGGCGCAGGAGTTCGCGTTCGACATCCTGCAGGTCGAGCGGATCCTGCGGTACGAGAAACCGGCCGAGCTGCCGCAGGCACCCGATTTTCTCGAGGGCGTTCTCCGGTACGAGGGCGGGGCGATCCCGGTGGTGGACCTCCGGAAGCGGCTGGAGGCTCCCGCCGAAATCCGGGAGGAAACGCGGCTCATGGTGCTGAGTCTCGATGGCGAGCGGATCGGCATCGTCGTCGATGCGGTGCGCGAGGTCCTGCGGATCGACGCGGGTGCGATCACGCCGCCGCCGCCGATGGTACGCGGGCTCGCCGCGGTCTACATCTCGGGCATCGTCGCGCACGGCGAGCGGACCGTGGTGCTGCTCAACGCGCGGCGTTTGCTCACGGCCACCGAGCGGCTGGCCCTCGAAGGCGCACGGCGATGACCGATCCGGCGGCAAGGCCGCGTCCGGCCGATCAGGGCCATCCGGCGGCGCTCTCGCAGTCGGCGACCGAGTTCCGCGCGCGCTTCGCGCAGGTCGCGGCCGGCCTCGACGCGGCGCGGACCGCGGCGGAGCGGGAGCGCGCGAAGCAGGAAATCATCGCGCTGTTCAAGGGCGTGGAGGCGTCGCTTGCCGAACTGAACCAGATCCGCGAGGAGATTCGCGGACTCGTGGAGCGCTACAAGCGGGCCATGGCGGCGGCGGCGCCGGCGCCGGCACAGGCCCCTCAGTTCACGGGACAGCGCCCTGCCGTCCACGCCGATCATATCGGGGCGTCGACCTTCATCGAGAAGGGGTGGAGCCTCATCTCCCTCGGCGACCACGCCGGCGCGATCCAGGCCCTGGAGAAGGCGCTTGCGCTCTCCCCGGGCGCTGTGGAGGCGCAGTCGCTCCTCGGCTGGGCGCAGATGCTGAGCGAGCAGTACGACGAAGCACTCGCCACCTTCTCGCGCGTCCTGATGAACGAGCCGGCAAACGCACTCGCGCGGATCAACGTCGGCTACATCTGCCTGCGCAAGGGCATCTTCGGCGAGGCCATCGAGCACCTCTCGAAGGCGATCCGGCTCGACAACGACCGCAAGGCCACGCTCTACGCGCACTATTACCTGGGCCTGGTCTACTTCGAGCGCGAGATGTACGAGGACGCGCAGACCTTCTTCCGGAAGACGCTCCGGCTCGGCCCCAACCTGATCGAGGCCTGGTTCGAGCTCGGCCGCGCGCTCTGGTTCGGCGGCCAGCGCGACGAGGCCGTCGAGGCGTGGACCCAGGGCCACCGCGCCAACAAGTTCAATCCGTGGGCCAGACGGTGCCGGGAAATGCTCGACCTGGTCGAGTCCGGCGGAGCGATCCCGCGCAAGCTGCTTACGTAGTCCTTCTCGCGCTCGCGCTGCAAGGCGAGCCGCGCGCGGTCCAGGTGGGGCAGGTGACCGCGGTCGCCTGGCCGGGCGAGATGCCCCTCGCGCTGGCCCTCGCCGAGGAGGCCGAGCGGAGCCATACCTGGCCCGGGCTCGGCACCGTCCCGCAGAGTCCACTCCGCCTCATCGTGGTTCCGGACGCGGCGCGCATGCGCGAATTGAGCGGCGGGCGAGCTCCGTCATGGGGTGCGGGCGTCGTGCTGCCGGGAAGCCGGACCATCCTCATCCGGGCCGACACCCCCGATCCATCCCAGACGCTCCGGCACGAGCTGGCCCACCTGGCGCTCCGGCGCCGCATCCGGGTGCGCGCTCCACTGTGGTTCGACGAAGGATATGCGGCGTACGCCTCGGGAGAGTGGGACCGCCTCGACGGGCTGGCGCTCAACGTCGCCGTGGTGCGCGGCGCCGTCCCGGAACTGGGGGAGCTCGATGCCGCGCTGCGGGGCCGCGCGCCCGCGGCGGAGGCCTCGTACGCGCTCGCCATGTCCGCGGTGCTCGAGCTGGCGCGGCGCAATCCGACCGGGACGCTCGAGCCGCTGCTGGCCCTCCTGGGCGCGGGGGTCCCATTCGACGACGCGCTGCAGCGAACCACGGGGCTCAATCCCGGTCAGTTCGCCGTGGCATGGCGGGACCAGGTGCGCCGCCGGTACGGGCTGCTCACCTGGCTCGCCGCCGGCGGGCTCTGGGCGGTGGTGGCGCTCGCGGTCCTGGGCGCGGCCTGGCTGCGCCGCCGGGCGGACCGCCCGCGGCGCCGCGCGCTCGACCAGGGGTGGGTCGTCGCCGAGGATCCGGCCGAGGGCGAACTTGACCCAACCCGAGAAGGTGAGTAGTGTCATCGCCTTATGTCAGCCTCCCGGCCCCCGGCGGCACCCCGCAGGCGCTTCCTCGAGCGCCGAAACCTCATCCTCCTCGCCGCCGCGGTCCTCACGCTCGTGGCCGGATACGCCGTCCTCAGCGCGGGTCACCCCAGCGCCGCGGCAGTGCTCCTGGTCCTGGGCTATTGCGTCCTATTTCCGCTCGGAATAGCGACATAGCGTGATACGGGGCACGGCACGGACCATGCATCCCCTCCATATCTGATGCGTGGCGCCGGCCAGAGCAGGGCGAATAGCTCAGCTGGTTCAGAGCGCCTGCCTTACACGCAGGATGTCGGGGGTTCGAATCCCTCTTCGCCCATGTGGTCCGTGAGTTCGCCGGCGGTTCCGCGGGGCCAACAATGCATTGGAGGTAGTGGCATGTCCTTTCGGAGAACGCTGATTCTCTCGGTGCTCGGTGCCGGCCTCGCGGCGCCTGTCGCGGCGCAGGGCATCCCGCGCGGCGCGACGATAAGCAACCGGCCGACGACGGCGGCGATGCGCATCATGGTCGCGAACCCGTACGTCTTCGCATCCGCGGATTCCGCCACGGCGGTCGAGGTCGGCCGGGCCATGCGCGAGCGCATGAGCCGCGCGGCGCCGCGGACGTATCTCGTCATACCCGACTCGCTGATGAACTCGGCGCTGGCGCAGTACGACTATCCGAAGGACGCGATCCTCAATCGCGCCCTTGCGCAGACGCTGGCCCAGCAGATCAACGGCCGCGTGCTCGTCACGTCGCAGATGGCCAAGGGCACGAACGGCCAGTGGTCGATGGTCGCGCGCCTCTCCGGCACGAACGACGGCGCCGGCAACACCGTCCGCCTCGCGCAGGAAGGGCGCACTCCGCCCGCGATGGGTGCGGCGGCCGTCGACGCCCTGCAGCCCGCGCTCCGGGCCCTGGAGGACGCGCGCGAGTGCATGAACCTTCGCGTCAGCAAGCCGCAGGACGCCGCGAAGAAGGCGCAGGACGCGCTCAAGGACATGCCGACGAACGGCCTGGCGCATTACTGCCTGGCGCAGATGGCGCAGGGCGCCGAGAAGATCCGGCACCTCGAGCAGGCGGTGGCGGGGGATTCGCTGAGTCTCCTGGCCCTCGGCGAGCTCGCCGCCGCCTACGAGACCGCGGGCGACACGGCCAGGACCGTGGCCGCCCTGCAGCAGATGCTTCGCGCAGCGCCGACCGACCAGGAGCTGCGGCAGCGCGCCTTCCGGTACTTCCTCTCGTCGGGCCGCGCCCAGGCCGCCATCCAGGTGGCGGACGAGGGCCTGCAGCAGGACCCCGCCAACTGGGACCTGTACGACCTGAAGAGCAACGCGTGCCTCTTCGCGAGCGATTTCGTCTGCGCCGTGAAGGCGCTCGAGCAGGCGTATGCCATCGACTCGCTGCGCGCCGACACGATGTTCTTCATCAAGATCGCCGCCGCGGCGGAGCAGCGCCTCGCCGACTCGGCGCCGCCGGTCACGGCCGCGGACACGGCGACGTTTGTCCGCTGGGCGCGGACCGGCGCCGTGCGCTTCCCGCAGAACCTGGGCATCCTCCAGAACGTGGCGAAGGCCTATTCGTTCACGGGTGAGGTGGACAGCACCGTGGCCGTGGCGCGCCGGCTCTGGGCCATCGACACGACCAACGTGACCCCGCTCCTCGCCGCCGGCCAGGTGCTGATCACGGCCGGCCGGACCGACGAGGGCATGGCGTTCGTGGATACCGCGATGGCCCATGGCGACGAGCAGGCCAAGCAGCAGGCCGCCGGCCTCCTGCTCAACGCCGCGCTTCCGTTCCTTCAGAACGAGCCGACGCAGCCGGCCAAGGCGGCCGACCTGCTTCGGAAGGTCGTGGCCGCCGCGCCGACCGCGCAGTTCGCGCCGACGGCCAACTACCTCTTCGGCATCGCGACGCTGCAGCAGGTGGGCGCGATCGATCCGGAGGCGGAGCGGACGAAGTCGTGCGATCTCGCGCGGCAGATGCAGACGCTGCTGGGCGAATCGAAGAAGGCGCTCGAAACGTCTCAGGCTTCGCGCCCGGAAGAGTCGGCCCGCTACCTCGGGTTCGTGAACCAGTACATCCCCCGCGCAC
>JBLNHD010000146.1:0-3618 GCA_050268825.1 Gemmatimonadota bacterium | reverse complement strand
CGTGGGGACCTCGCTGCTCGTGATCGCGCTCAATACCGGCTCCGGATACCTCGGCTACGCCGGGCGGACGACGATGGCGTGGGGATTCCTCGCCGGGTTCACGCTCATCGCCATCGCCGGGATCCTGGCCGGTGCCCGGCTGGTACGGTACGTCTCGCAGGCCCAGCTCAAGCGCGCCTTTGCCGTGTTCCTGATCTTCATCGGCGCCTTCGTGCTCATTCAGAACCGTCACGCGCTGCTTCCGCCGGCTGGTGCCGCGGACACGCGCTGAGGAATTCGGCATGCTCCTGAAGCGTTTCTACGACACCAAGCTCGCCCAGGCGAGCTACCTCGTCGGCTGCGCCGCGACCGGCGAAGCCCTCGTCATCGACCCCAATCGCGACGCGGACCAGTACGTCGCCGCCGCGGCGGGGGAGGGCCTCCGGATCACGCACGTGACCGAGACGCACATCCACGCGGATTACGTGAGTGGAAGCCGCGAGCTCGCGGCCCGCACGGGGGCCCGGCTCTTCCTTTCGCGGGAAGGGGGAAGCGACTGGCAGTACGCATTTGCAGCCGCGGACCGCGCCACGCTGCTGGGCCATGGCGACGTGTTCATGGTCGGCAACATCCGCATCGAGGCGCTCCACACCCCGGGGCACACGCCGGAGCACCTCACTTTCCTGGTTACCGATACCCCTGCGGGAAACATCCCGATGGGCGCCTTCACCGGCGATTTCGTCTTCGTGGGCGACGTGGGCCGGCCCGACCTCCTCGAGCGCGCTGCGCATGTCGCGAACACCATGGAGGCGAGCGCGCGCCAGCTCTACGCCTCGCTGCAGCGCTTCAAGGCCCTCCCGGACCATCTGCAGATCTGGCCCGGCCACGGCGCCGGCTCCGCGTGCGGCAAGGCGCTGGGTGCCGTGCCGCAGAGTACGCTCGGCTACGAGCGGCTGGTCAACTGGGGCCTCACCGCTGCGTCGGAGGATGCGTTCGTCCGGGACGTCCTGAGCGGGCAGCCCGAGCCTCCGCGGTATTTCGCTGAAATGAAGCGGATCAACCGCGAGGGCCCGCCCATTCTCGGGGCCATACCACGGCCCCGCGCCATGCGCCCTGCGGAGCTGCCGGCGCTCGTCGATCGCGGCGCCGTCGTCGCGGACACGCGCTCGGCGGATGCCTTTGCCGCGGGCCACGTTCCCGGCACGATCAACCTTCCGCTCAACAAGTCGTTCACGACCTGGGCCGGCTGGTTCCTCCCCTACGATGCCGATTTCTACCTGCTGACCACCGATGGGGGCCGGGCCCTCGACGAAGCGGTGCGGGACCTCGCGATGATCGGCCTCGATCGCGTGGCGGGGTGGTTCTCGACCGACGCGGTGGCGGCGTGGGCGGCCGGCGGTCGCTCGCTCGAGACGATCCGCCAGATGCGTCCCGCCGAACTGGCGGAGGAGCTCGCGAGCGGCGAGGCCGCGGTCCTCGACGTTCGGGCGGCCGACGAATGGGAAGCGGGCCATCTGCCGGACGTCACGAACATCCCGCTGGGCCAGCTGCCAGGCCGGCTGAGCGAGGTGCCCGCGGGGCGTCCGCTCGTCCTTCACTGCCAGGGCGGCGGCCGCTCCGCGATAGCGGCGAGCATCCTGCAGGCCCGCGGCATCAAGGACGTGGTGAACCTGGCGGGCGGGTTCGGCGCGTGGGCCGCGGAAGGGCGCGCCGTCGAGCGGGGCAGCGCGGAGGCAGTCCGATGAAGGGATCGCTCTCTCCCGGTCAGCTCGCGCGCGTGGCCGAGCGGTTCAAGGCGCTGGGCGAGCCCGCGCGCCTCCGGATGCTCGACGTGCTACGCCATGGGGAAATGGCGGTCTCCGAGCTGATCACCGCCACCGGTTTCGGCCAGGCGAACGTGTCGAAGCACCTGCAGATCCTGCACGCGGCCGGGCTCGTGACCCGGCGCAAGGAGGGGCTCTTCGTGTACTACAGCCTTGCGGACCGGGACGTGCTCCTGCTCTGCAACATCATGTGCGACCGGCTCGAACGGCAGAGCGACGCCGATCAGCGCCGCTTCGGCACCGGCGCATAACCTTCATCTCGTCGAGAGAGAGCGCCACTCGGATGACAACGACCCTCGCCGCTCCGGCAGCTGCAGTGCGCGCGGTCCTCCCTGCCACCGGCAACGGCATGCGCCAGCAGCGGATCATCGACGCCGCCAAGGCGATTCTGGTCCGCGACGGGCTCTCGGGGTGGACGGTCGAACGCGTCGCGCGCGAGGCGAACTGCGCCAAGGGGCTCGTGCACTACCATTTCGAGACGAAGTGGCAGCTGCTCGGCCTCGTCGCGGCCGCGCTCCGCAAGGAGCGCATGGCGCGCCGCGCGGGGGCCTTCTCCCGGAGTGGCACCGACGCGCTCGACGCCCTCTGGGACGTGCTCACGGCGGAAACCGCGAGCGGTGAATGCGCCGCATGGTTCGCGCTGGCCACGGTGCACGACCAGACGGTGCGCGACGCGCTCCCGGCCACCGGTGACGACCTGCGGCGCGTCGCCGCCGCGATGGCCACGGCGCTCGCGCTGCCGGAGCCGTCCATCCCCCGGCTCCGCGTGGTGCTCGCGACGCTCGACGGCATGCAGCTCCCCCTCCTCCTCGGCGATGACGCGGAGGCGGTGCGGGAGGTGTACGACCGGTACTGGCTGGCGACGTTGTAGGAGGACCGAGGGAATCTGGAACGATGCAGGCCGGGGCTAGCGTCCCCGGCCTTTTCGTTGGTGGCGCTGGCGGTGACCGCGGGACTTCGACGCCCCGCCGCCCTGCCCGCCCTTCCCCCCGGGCCCGCTCCTCCCACCCCTTCCATCCTTCCATCCGTCCCGCCTCCCATCGCGTTCCCCCCGCGGCTGCCGGTCGAGCGCGTCGCGCAGGTCGTCCAGGGTGTCGGCAAGGATCGGGGGGTGGTTCCCGCGACGCACGGCGAAGAGCAGCGGCCGGTCGAGCGGCGGGATGTCGCCGGCGCGTGCGCGGCGCGCCTGGCCCTCCCGCAACGTGACGCGCGCGATGCCCCGGCCGTCGCGCACCTCGTAGTCGATCGGCGCGGAGTCGCCCCTCACGTGAATCCGCTCGGGGAGCGCCTCCAGCCGCTCGCGCACCTTCGCATCCACCAGCTCCGCCGGGTCCAGCGACACGCGGGCGCGGACGAACGACTCCCAGCTCTCGACGCCCTCCTGCACGAGTTGCGAGCGGATCCGCTTGAGCAGCGAGGGGGACTCGAGGTTCACCAGCGCGCCCCCCGAGCGACGCCAGAGTTGATCGAACGGGGGCGGCTGGTGATGGACCCCGCGCGGCACAAGGTCCTGTGGGACGGCAAGGACGTGACCCTGACAGTGACCGAATTCCTGATCCTCGAGGCGCTGGCCCAGCGCCCGGGGGTCGTGAAGAGCCGCAACCAGCTGCTCGACGTAGCTTATCAGGAGGATGTCTACGTCGACGACCGGACCATCGACAGCCACATCAAACGCATCCGCCGCAAGTTCCGCGGGGCCGACCCGCACTTCGATGCAATCGAGACACTCTATGGCGTCGGATATCGCTTCGGCGACGAGTGAGGACACCGACCTTGAGCTGAGCTGGTCGGGCCGCTGGACCCTTGCTCATCGCAT
>JBLNHD010000145.1:0-8173 GCA_050268825.1 Gemmatimonadota bacterium | reverse complement strand
TCGCGCCGTGCCGGTACATGGAGAGCATGCGATACGGAGCGCCTTCGGCGCGTCCCGCGGGGAGGAAATAATTCCTCAACGCCGCAGCGGAGACCTCCGGCAGCGGGAAGTGCTCCATCGCGCGGCGCATGTGCCCGCCGGGATCACCGTCCTGCAGCCGGCGGATCAGCAGCGAGTCGATAGCGGTGCCCGAGACGACGCCGAGGTGACCACGCCGCGACACGGCGCGGGCGAGTCGCCAGTTCGAGACGCCGATGCCCATGCCGCCCTGGATGATCGCCGGAAATGCTGCCGTATGCACGAAGCCCCTCCTCGAGTGAACCCGAAAGATGGGCCGCGTGCATGAAGCAATCGTGAAGGAATTGGGAAGCGGCTAGCTTTGGGCTGGCCCGATGGTGAAAGGGGAGCCGATGTGGCAATGGTTCGCAGGACTCGATCCAGTCGTGCAGGCCCTCCTCGCCGGCCTCGTCACCTGGGCGGTGACGGCTGCCGGCGCCGCGACCGTGTTCCTGCGGAAGGCCATCCCGCAGGCCATCCTGGACGCGGCGCTCGGCTTCGCGGCAGGCGTGATGATCGCGGCGAGTTTCTGGTCGCTGCTCGCGCCCGCGATCGATCTCGCGGAGGCCCGCGGGGGGCCGCCCTGGGTTCCGGCTGTCGTCGGGTTCCTGCTCGGTGCCGGCTTCCTCCGGCTGTTCGACCAGCTCCTGCCGCACCTCCACCCCGACCTTGCCGAGTTCGACCGTGCCGAGGGCATGCACGTGCGGCTGCCGCACACCACGCTCCTCGTGCTCGCGATCACGCTGCACAACATTCCGGAGGGCCTTGCGGTGGGAGTCGCGTTCGGCGGGGCAGCGGGGCCCGACGTCCTCCACGGCGTCTCGCTCACCGCGGCGGCGGCGCTCGCGATGGGAATCGCGATTCAGAACCTCCCCGAGGGTGTGGCCGTGGCCATGCCGCTCCGGCGCGAGGGGAACTCGAGGATCAAGGCTTTCTGGTACGGCCAGCTGTCCGCCGCGGTCGAGCCGGTCGCGGCGGTGATCGGTGCGGCGTCGGTCGCGCTGATCTCGCCGATCCTCCCCTACGCACTCTCATTCGCCGCCGGGGCCATGATGTACGTCGTCGTCGAGGAGCTCCTGCCCGCCGCCCAGCGGAGCGGCCATACGGATCTCGTCACGTCGGCGACCATGATCGGGTTTGCCGTGATGATGCTGCTGGACGTGGCGCTGGGGTGATCTCCGGCAGCGAGCAACCCAGGGCGCCTCATTCCCGCGGCTAGCCGGCCGCGAACCCGTAGGAGGCACCGTCGCGGACCCGCTCGAGCCGCCGTCCCGACAATGCCCGCCGGAGCCACAGCGCGGCGACGGCCACCGAGAGCCACCGCAGAGCGACCCCCGCGTCCGTCACCCCGTAGGCAACTGCCAGCTTCGGAGCGGCGAACCAGTAGTAGGTCGCGAAGGAGAGGGCTCCCAGGATGGGCAGCGCGTCGCGGCCCCCGAACCGCAGCGCGTCGGCGATCAGCGACACCATGACCCAGCTGCCGGTGGCGGCGAGCGCGACGTGCAGGTAGGGATTCACGGGAAACGCCTCCACGGTGAAGTACCCCGCGACAAACCCCGGGAACATCGCAGCGAAGGCTCCATACGGTGTCAGCATCCAGTGCGCCCGGGCGGTCACCGACTGCGCCGCGGCCTTCCCCTGCGCCATGTCCGGACAGCCCGCGGAAACGCAAAGGCTGCAGTCGCCGCAGCGCGCACTGCCGACGCGCAGCAGGGGGGCTTGTCCATACAGTTTCTCGACGGGCAGCACCGGGCACATGGCGCTGCAGAATCCCGCCCGCCGCTCGTAGAGGAGCCCGCTCACGATGCCGATGAAGGCGAGGCCCCCCACCAGGAGCGCGAGCGCGGCACCGTTTTCATTGAACAGCACGTGCCGCGCCGGCACGAGCACGAGCAGGAGGCCGACGCCCACTGCCCAGGCGGTGCGGAGTCCCGGGCCCGCCCGGCGCTTTCCCCGGGAGCGCGCCGCCGCGAAGGCATTCAGCGTCGCGACCGGACAGGCGTTGCGCCAGATCATCGGGTTGGCCAGGAACACGGCGGGCAGGAGCGGGATCACCATGTCCCAGAGGATGTGAAGCGTCGGATCGGGTCGAAGCCAGAGTCCGGCGAAGAGCGCCACAGTCGCCAGAATCCCGGCGAGTTGTATCGCCTCCCAGGCGCGCAATTCCCGAGGAGTCACCGTGCGGAGTGGCCGCGAGACGTTGCGTGAGCCGAGCGTGGGCGTGGTCATGGGAGTATCCGCGCGAGGGGGACATCCCAAGGTCGGGCAGCGCTCATGAAGCGAACGTGAAGTTATCGGGAAGGGTCCTCCGGACGGCGCTGCGCTGGCTCGCCGCCTCACGGCTTCGGCCGGAACCACTCCTCGAAGGCGGGGTTGCCGCGGAGCGCCAGGAGATCCGGGTGCAGGTGGGTATTGTTGTCGTGACCCCGGCCCTCGGTCACCGCCTGGTGGAGGAGGCGGACCGCTTCTCCATGCCGCCCGAGCCTCGCGGCTATGTGGGCGCGGGCTTCGGTGTGGCGGCCGAACGCATACCGCCGCCCTGCTCCCGCGAGCCACCGCTCTTCGCGCTCCGCCCCGGCGGTATCGCCCGTCGCGGCCGCGATGAGTCCATGCAGCTGATGCGACGCGATGCGCACCTCCCAGCCGAGCGACTCGTCCTCGATCAGGCCGCTGGTCAGCGCCCCGGCGCCGGAATACCGTGCGAGCCGGTAGAGGGCGCGGGCCATCTCCAGGCGCTGCCGCGGAACGCCGCGCAGGCTGTCCGGAGCGCGCTCGTACAGCGCAACGGCTCGCGCGAGCAGCGGAACCGCGGCGTGCCGGAACCCATGGGCCGTGAGTTCGTCGAAGGCGAGAAGGTGGAGCGAAAGGCCGGGCGCATCCCAGCCGGGCACCGGGGAGACCGAGAAGCTGCGGCGCAGGACGGCGTCGAGCGAATCGATTCGGCCGAGGGCCGCGAACGCACGAACCTGATAATGGAGGCCGCGCGTGTCCCTGGGGAGGCGGGCTTCGACGGTCCGTCCGATCTCGAGCTGACGCTCGTACGCACCGGCCATGTGCAGCGCCATCGAAAGCATGCTCCAGTACCCGGGCATGCCGGCAATTTCATCGCGATCGGGGTCCACCGCGTCGAGCGCCGCGATGGCCTCGCGCGGGCGGTTGAGGCCGATGGCCGCTCGCGGGAGGTAGTAGCCCGCCATCATCGAGCCCGGCGCCAGCTCGGCCGCGCGCCGCGCCGCGGTGTACCGCGCGGCGAGGTCCACGCCCGTCTCGTAGCGCAGGAAGTCGACCGTCGCCTGCTCGTACGGCGTGAGCAAGCTGCGTCGTGCCTCGAGCTCGCCCACCAGTGAGTCCACGACCGCGAGCCGTCCCTGGCCGAGGTGGGAGAACGCGGCGTAGATGAGGGGGAGGACGTACGAGGTGTCGCGGTGATACGCCGCGTAGAATGCAGGATTGGCACGCTCTCCTTCCCGCGCATAGAGGAAGTCGAGTCCCTGTGCGAAGGCCTGGTAGGCCTCGTAGGTAGGAGGGATGCTGCCTGCACGCGCCGCGGCGGCAATGCGGTGATCCAGCCGGGCGGCAATGGCGCCGACCACCGAAGCACTCAGCGCGCGGACCGCTTCGTCCCGGCGGGACACGGAGCCGCGAGCGTCGCGAGCGGCCGTTCGGACCTCGCCCGTACCGACATCCACGAGGCGGGCCTCGAGGACGAGCGTGTCGGCAACCCGATGCCACGTCCCGAGCACCGCGAGCGCGGCCCCGCTCGCGCTGGCCACCTCCCGCACCCGCTCCGGGGAATCGGGCAGGTCCGGGGGAACGATCGGCACGGCAGCCGCCGCTCCGGAGCGCCCGATCGCCTGGATCACGGCCTCGGCGGCGGCTCGCCCGGTTCCGTCGACGTCGTCGCTGCGGGTCAGGCTCTCGAATGGAAAGACGATGACGCGGTCGGGCTCCACCGCGACGCTCGCGGGCAGCGCCGAGCGGGCGGCGAGCCCGGCGAGGGCGAGGCCGATCGCTGCGAGTCCCGCCGTCGCGAGACGACGGCGCCATCCGCCCCTCTTCGGGGCGGCGATCGGTGTCGCGGCCGGGCGAACCTCGGCGCGAACGATGTCGGAGGTGATCTCGTAGAACGGCGACTCCGGGATGGGCCGCATGAGACGGCGACTGACGAGCTCACCGAGCGCGGCTTGGACCTCCTGCTCATCCAGGCGGGCGGACGCCGCAGCGGTCCGCGCGTCGATGCGCGAGCGCGAGGCAGCCGCTTCCAGCGTACGGCGTGCCTCCGTCGTGAGTCGCTCGATCCGGATGCGCACCAGGCTTGGGGGGAGCGGCAGCGACGCCGGCCCCCGGCCCTTCGAGAGGCGCCACAAGCCATTGGCGTCCATCGCGAGCACGCCCGCATCGGCAAAAGCAGAAATGCAGTCGGTGATTCGCAGGGGGTTACCGTCGGTCTCGGCCAGCAGCATTGACGCGAGCCGCTGCCGATCGGCAGCTGCAAGCGGAACCATCGAAGCGATCAGGACCTCGATCTGGTTTTCATCGAGCGGCTGCAGCTTGAGGCGCCGCCCGTCGGAGGCCTCCCGGAACGCCCGACCGAGATCGGTCCCAGTGAGCCGGCCCGGTTCCGATGTGAGCACCAGGAGCACGTGGCGCGGAACGCGCGCCGCGATGTGTGCGAGGACTGACCGGAGCTCGGTGCAGATGTCGGGCGCGTCGTCGGCGACGATGAGCACTGGAAGCTCGTCCGCGACCGCGGCGACTGCATCGAGCGTCGCGGCGGCCAGGTCCGCACCGTCCCCCGCGGGGGGCAGGTTCCATTTCCCCACCAGCTCGGGCAGCACGCAGGACAGGGCAGCGAGCGACGCGGGGGCTGCGGCGGCGAGGCCGGGCGCCGCGGCGAGGGGCGCGAGGAAGCGGGACAGCGGCGACACCGCTTCGCCTTCGCACTGCCGGGGCGCCTGGAGCACGATCGCGCGCCCCTGACCGGCCACGGAGCGTGCGAGCTCCCCGCAGAGGCGCGTACGACCCGCTCCCGCCTCGCCCTCGATCAGGACGACGACGCCGCCGCGGCCGCTCGCCGCCTTCCAGGCCGAATCGAGCGCGGCGAGCTCGGCATCCCGTCCCGTCAGGTCCGGTGTGAAGAAGGCGGCCGATCCGGGGCGATGGCTGGTCGATCCCGCTTCGCGCTGCTGCAGCAGCGCGACGGTCTCGCGGACCGCCGCGGGCAGTTCCCCCTCCCGCTCGGCGCGATACCGTGCGGCGAAGCCGGCGTGCCGCTCCAGCGCCTCGCCGATGCGGCCGCCGCGCTCGAGCGCGCCCAGAAGGTGGAGGTGCGCCCGCTCGTCGAGCGGGAAGATCTCCGTCCAGCGCTCGGCCCAGCGCAGCTGCTCCGCCGGGGTCGTGGCGTCACCGGCCAGGCGCTGGAGGAAGCCGGCGAGCCGCGTGCGGAGCCTGGAGCGCTCGGCCTCCAGCCAGGTCCGGAACGGCTCGGCGCCGAAGTCCTCGGCCCCGGGGAGCAGCTCGCCGCGCCACATCCCGAGAGCGGACGCCCGATCTCCTGCGGCCGCGTACGCGTCGAGCTCGCGCAGGTCGACGGTGAGGGTGCCCGCGGCAACCGTCATCGCGTCGCCGTCGATCTCGAGCACTGCGGGGGCCACCTTGCGGATGCTTGCCACCGCCTGCCGCAATGACTGCCGCGCGTGGGCATCGTCGGTCTCGCCCCAGAACGCTGCCGCGGCTTCTTCCCGCCGGACGGGCCCCGCGCGAAGTGCGATCCAGGCAAGGAAGGCCAGCTCCTTCCGCCGGCGCCGGAGCACCGCGCCATCGGCGCTTTCCAGCCGCAAGTCGCCGAGAACGACGAGCCGGTAGGGCGTTGACGCTGGATTCACGCCCGTTTGCGGGCGCGAGTCGAAGCTCGGGTGTGCGGCAATTCCTTCTCCGCCATCCGGATGCGAGACCATGGATCGATTCGCCTATTTCACGTTGAGGCTGCGACTGCAGGACCCCCCGGCGCCCGCCAGCGGCGTGGTCGAAGACCTGGCCACCGGTGAGAAATGGGGGTTCACCGGCATCGATCAGCTGATCGAAGTGCTGTGCGCGGGCGTGCCGGGATCGCTCAAGATGCGGCCAGGTACCGAAGTCGGCCAGATGCCCCGGACGCCGCTGCCGGGAGCCGGATCATGACCCGTCTCCAAGACCGCTGCCCCTTCTTCCTCCTGATGGGGCTCACGTTGCTCGCCGGCTGTGGCGACGGACCGACCGACCCGCCCTCCGGCGATGCTGCGACGCTGGTCGTATCTCCCGGAGCCCTGCTCCTCGCCGAGCCCGGGGCAACGCAGCGGCTTCGCGCCTACGCCGTGGATGCGGATGGCGACAGCACGGAGGTCGCAGCGATCTTCTCGAGCTCCGATCCGGCGGTCGTCAGCATCGCGGGTGGAGGCCTCGCAACGGGGGGCGCTTCGATCGGCTCGGCGCAGATCGTCGCCACGAGCGGCGACTTGACGTCGGCGCCGGTCCTGGCCCTCCGCGCGACGCCCGTGGCGGGGGCGCTCCTCGTGGCCGATTCGCAGGTGATCGGCGAGGTGGAAGCGGTCGATCCGACCGCACCGTATGCGGCCGGCCGGGAGTTCCGCGTGCGACTCCGCGGTGTCTCGGCCTCGGTCGGCCAGATCGTGCTCGCGACCGGCGGCGCGCCCATCGGAGGTCGGGTCGTCAGCACAGCGGGTGGCGCCGGAGATGTCGACGTGACGATCGCGATGGTCGCGCTCGCCGACCTTTTCGAGGCGCTCTCGATCAATACGCGATTGCCGGTCCGCGCGGCTCCATCGCGGGAAGCCAGTCAGAACCGGCACGGGATACGGCTCTCCCGGTCGACCGACGGAGGTACGCGCTTCGCAGCGCCTCCAGGCGCGCGCTTCCAGGCGGCACCGGTTCGGACATCCTCCGGCGCCGGCCGGCTCGAGCAGGAGTTCGACCTCGGCCCCTTCAAGTGCAAGCTGGAAGTGCCGGCGCCGATCTCCGTCCCGATCTCGATGAGCAGCTTCAGCGGCAATCTCAACGAAACGCTCGCGCTCGACCTCGTGGTCGAGGATGCTGTCGTCCGGCGCTTTGTTGTGGACGGAGCCATCCGGCCGACTCTCACCGTCGCGCCGCGCATCACGGCGGCGCTCGAAGGGAAAGGTGAGTGCAAGTGGAAAGTGCGGGAGCTTCCCCTTCCCATCACAGGGGCGCTTTCCGCCGTCCTCGGCGGCCAGGTGCCGCTCGGCATCGGGTTCGAGATCGGTGCCAAGTCGACCCTCGGCCAGCTCGGCGCGGACGTGACCTTTCAATCGACCGTGACCGCGAAGCTCGGATTCGACTGCACCGGCGCCTGCGAGTGGGTGCAGGCATTCGACGCCACCGCGCCCGACATCACCGTCAACCCGGTGATTCCCGACCTCGGCACCAGCACCCGCATCGAGCTGGGCGCGAGCGCCTTCGGGTGGGCCGAGCTGACCCTGGGCCTCACGCTCTGGGACGACGAGACGACGCGCCTCAAGCTGCTGAGCGCCAAGGCCGGCCTCGAGCAGAAGTTCGAGCTCGCCTCCGCGGATGCGCAGGCGGCGGATCCCGCGTATGCATCGAGCTATTCGCTCAAGCCGGCCGTCGAGGTGAAAGCCGCCGCCGAGTACACCCCGCTCGAGAATCTCCTGCAGGTGAATCTCACGCTGTTCACGTATGCCCCGGAGCTGGCGGCGATCTCGCAGAGCCCGCGCGGCACTTTCAGCATCACGCCGGCGTCCGTCGCGGCGGGCAATGGCACCCAGCTCGGCGAGCTGGCGACGTTTACCGTCACGCTCACCGACGCGACCTACTTCGGCGCCTACGCCGTGGAGACGGTCCAGATCCGCTGGCGGCGGGCGGTCGGCGGGACGGTGGTCCTCGAATCCGGCCGGCCAGGATGCACCGATCTTGCCGCAGCGCAGGATCAGCTCACCTTCTCGTGCGAAACCGACTTCCTCGAGGAGCACGCCGGCGCACAGACCTTCCATGCGTTCTTGAAGACCCGGATCCTCGGGGTGCCGGTGCCGGTCCCACTCGAGGTGGCGGCCGACGGGAAAGCCACGGTTACGGTCACGGG
>JBLNHD010000144.1:0-2653 GCA_050268825.1 Gemmatimonadota bacterium | reverse complement strand
CATCCGCGTGGCGAAGAGCCCCTTCCTTGTCCCCCAACCCGGCCAGGACGGCCCCGAGCGCGCACGTGGTTCCGGTGCGCACCGCCGAGATGATCAAGTACGCCTGCAACGCGTTCCACGGGCTCAAGGTGGCCTTTGCCAACGAGATAGGAAACATCTGCAAGGCGTCGGGTGTGGACAGCCACGAGGTGATGCGTATCTTCTGCGAAGATCGCAAGCTCAACATCTCTCCATACTACCTGCGCCCCGGGTTCGCATTCGGTGGCTCGTGTCTTCCGAAGGATCTCCGCGCCGTGATCTACAAGGCGCGCTCGATGGATGTGGACGTCCCGGTCCTCGCCGCCACGCTCGAGAGCAACCGGAAGCAGATCGAGCATGCCTTCGACCTGGTGATGGCCACGGGCAAGAAGCGCATCGGGGTCCTGGGCCTCAGCTTCAAGGCGGGGACCGACGACCTTCGCGAATCGCCCATGGTCTCGCTTATCGAAATGCTGATCGGGAAGGGAATGCAGCTGGCGATCTACGACCCGTACGTCACGAGTTCCCGCCTGATGGGGGCCAACCGGGAGTACATCGAGCGGGAGATCCCCCACATCTGGGAGCTCATGCGGGGCAGCACGCGGGAAGTGCTGGAATCGAGCGAGGCGGTCATCATCGGCAACAGCGCCGGGGAGTTCCGGGAGATCCAGGGATACCTCGCGCCGGGCCAGCCGGTGGTCGACCTCGTCCGCGCCTTCGGCAGCCGCACGTCGGACGGCGCCGCGTATCAGGGCATCTGCTGGTAAGGAGGGACTGCGTATGGCTACACAGCTGCTGACTCCCGTTGCCGCCCCGGATCATGCCGAAGAGGTCCGCCGCGGCGAGCGCTTCGAATTCGGGAAGAACTGGGCCCGTTTCCTCGAGGTGCTCGACGACCGCCGCATCGAGCAGGCGCAGCAGTCGCTCGCGCGGATGCTCGGCGTCACCGACCTCCGGGGCCGGCGATTCCTCGACATCGGCTCGGGCAGCGGGCTGTCGAGCCTCGTTGCCCACCGCCTGGGCGCCGAGGTGACCTCGTTCGACTACGACCCCACCTCGGTCGCGTGCACCGCCGAGCTTCGCCGCCGCTACGCGAACGACGCGGCATCGTGGCGTGTCGAGCGCGGGTCGGCGCTCGATGCGGAGTATCTCGCGAAGCTGGGCACGTTCGACATCGTCTACTCCTGGGGAGTGCTCCACCACACCGGCGACATGTGGCGCGGACTCGACCTGGCCGCCCGTCTCGTCGAGCCCGGCGGGACGCTGTTCATCGCGATCTACAACGACCAGGGCGCCTGGTCGCGCCGCTGGGCGCGCATCAAGCGCGTCTATTGCTCCGGCAGCCTCGGGCGCCTCGGCGTGAGCGGCGCGATCATCCCCTACTGGATCCTGCGGGGGCTGGCCGCCGACCTGGTCTGGATGCGGAATCCGGTTCGGCGCTACACCGACTACGGCTCGAATGCGCGCGGGATGGCGGTCTGGCACGACTGGCACGACTGGCTCGGCGGCTACCCCTTCGAATACGCAAAGCCCGAAGCGATTCT
The DNA here is from genome assembly GCA_050268825.1 of Gemmatimonadota bacterium. Classification (GTDB taxonomy): domain Bacteria; phylum Gemmatimonadota; class Gemmatimonadetes; order Gemmatimonadales; family GWC2-71-9; genus CAMLLJ01. Next base: position 1,091 of record JBLNHD010000144.1, on the reverse strand, counting down.
CGACTTCTACTCCGAGCGCGGCTTCGAGCTCCGCAAGCTCGTCACGGCGGGCGGGTCCGTCGGCTGCAACGAGTTCGTGTTCCGCCGGGCGGCCACGGCGTTCGCGCCGGTCGCCGCCGGCACCATGGCGCCGTCGATGTGATCTGGCAGACGGTAGACAAGGCGGCGCGCAGCGCGCCCTGGCTCGCGTCGTGGGGATGGCAGCAGCTCACCCGCCGCGAGCGCCGCGGGACGCGACCGCACGTCGTCGTCGCGCTCGCCGACCATTTCGAGCCGGCGTTCCTTCCCGAGCGCCCGGACGGCTTCGCGCCGCTCAGCGTCCAGGAGGAGCGGATGGACCGCTGGTGCTCGGACTATCCGAAGGCACTCCGAGCCTGGCGTGATTCGGATGGCCGCCCGTTCCAGCGCACCTACTTCTATCCTGCCGAGCAGTACGTCCCGTCCATCATCGACCGCCTGCAGGCGCATTGCGCCGATGGATGGGGCGATGTCGAGCTGCACCTCCACCACGGCGTCGCGGCGCCCGACACCTCCGAGAACACCCGGCGCATCATCGTCGAGTTCCGGGACCGTCTCGTCGCGCACGGCTGCCTGTCGCGGTGGGACGGGGAAGGGATGCCGCGCTACGCGTTCGTGCACGGCAACTGGGCCCTGGCGAATTCCGCGGGGGGCCGCGCCTGCGGCGTGGACGACGAGATGCAGATCCTCGCGGAAACCGGCTGCTACGCCGACCTTACGCTTCCGTCCGCGCCGGACATCGCGCAGGTGCTCAAGATCAATTCGATCTACGAGTGCCGGCTGCCGCTCAATCGCCGCGCCCCTCACCGGCGCGGCGCCGACCTCCGGGTCGGCCGGGCACCGGAGCGCTGGCCGATCATGGTCCAGGGGCCGCTCGGACTCAATTTCGAGCGGCGCATCCGCGGGCTTCCCGCCCCGCAGATCGAGAACGCCGCCATCACGGCGCGCTACCTCCCATCGATGAACCGCTTCCGCCTCTGGCGCCGGGCCAACATCACGGTGCTCGGGCGGCCTGACTGGATCTTCGTCAAGCTCCACGCACACGGCATGGATCCGCGCGACGAGTCGGCGAT
>JBLNHD010000143.1:0-8722 GCA_050268825.1 Gemmatimonadota bacterium | reverse complement strand
TCTTCCTACGCAACCGGCGAGATCGCGCTCGGCACGTTCCTCGTCATCGGCTTCCTGATCCACAACACCACGGAAGGCCTCGGCATCGTGGCACCGCTCGGCAGCGAGCGGCCCGGAGTCGCTCGCCTCCTGGCGCTCGGTGCCATTGCCGGGGTGCCCACGGTAATCGGGGCGTGGATCGGAGGATTCTCCAGCTCTCCGTTCTGGACCACCCTCTTCTTCGCGATCGGCGCCGGTGCCATCGTGCAAGTCGTCATCGAGCTCGGACGCCTCCTCGTCCGCGGCAACGCCGCTCGCGCACTCTCCCCTCTGAACGCTGCCGGCGTGCTCGCCGGGCTCGTCATCATGTATGCGACAGGAGTCGTGGTGGCAGGATGACAGTGGCCCTCCGGCAGACAGGGTGTCCCCGAAGGACGACGCTGGCGATGGTGGCGTGTGCGGCGCTCGGCGGAGTGCCGCTCCGGGCGCAGGCACCGATCCAGGACAACAGCTTCCTGATCGAAGAGGCCTACAACCAGGAGCGCGGCGTCGTCCAGCACATCAGCACGTTCGACAATGGCGATGCCGAGAGCTGGGAATACGCGTTCACCCAGGAATGGTCGCTGGGAGGAATCCGGCACCAGCTCGGGTATACCCTGCCAGTGCTGAATGCGGGCCGCGGAAGCGGGATCGGAGATGTCGGGGTGAACTACCGGCACCAAGTGGTCGGCAATCCTGATGCACGCCTCCTCGTCGCTCCGCGTCTCACGCTGCTGCTCCCGACGGGAAGCCATGAGGAAGCACGTGGCTCCGGCGGTGCCGGGGTCCAGCTCAACCTGCCGCTCACCTACGTGGCGACGCCCCAGCTGGTCACGCACTGGAATGCGGGCGTGACGCTCATTCCTTCAGCCTCGGCACCGGCGGGCGGTTCGGCGTCGGCGACCTCGGTCAACCTCGGGGCGGGAGTCGTCTGGCTCCTGCGACGCTCGGTCAACCTGCTCTTCGAAGGCGTGTGGACGAGCGATGCCGCAGCGGTCGGCGATGGCGTGACCGTCAGGGATGCGAACGCGTGGGTGAGCCCTGGCATCAGGGCAGCCTTCAATGCCGGTGCCGTGCAGGTCGTTCCGGGGGTGGCGTACGTGATCGGAATCGGCCCCAGCCGGGGAGAATCCCTCTTCCTCTATCTGAGCCTCGAGCACGCCTTCTCGAAATAGCCGCTCTTCAACTCTCCATTTCGTCGGTATTATGAATGAAGCGCTCCGCGTCTGCCGGCTCGTCCACGGCGCGGAGCAGCTCGGCCAGGCGAACATCGCGCTTCATCCGAAGCCCATCGGCGTCGGGGTACGCCCGCTCGACCGCCCTGGCAAAGCGGGTCCGCTGCTCCGGATCGAGGCGGTCCCAGGCCGCGAGATCGGCCCAGCACGGTGCGTATCGTTGCGCCAGCGCGTCGACGAAGCGGTTCATGCCTTCGTCCTCCGCAGCCAGGCGGGCATTGATGGCCGGGCCCCCTGCGGCCCATCCGAGCGCCGGTCCGAGCGAAATGGCACGGTCGAGGTCCCGGACCTCGATCACGCCATCGAGCACGAGCTGGATCGACTCGCGCCAGACGGCGGCAACGAGCCGGCTCACCACGTGGCCCACGATTTCACGCCGCAGCACGATGGGGGCGCGTCCAAGCCGGGTGAGCCACCAGCGGACGTCCTCTACGCAGTCGGGATTGGTATGCGGACCGGGGACGATCTCGACGACGGGGAGGAGCTCGACCGGGGTGAGCGGCCGCGCCACCAGCAGCCGATCGGCACGCCGGAGGCGTGCGCAGAGCTGGCTCGCATGGAGCGTCCCGGCGCTGCTCGTGATGACGGCCGCGCGGCGCGCCACCTGCTCGATCTGCTCGAGCAGGCGTTGCTTGACCGGGAGGTCCTCGGGCGCGGCCTCGATGATCCAGTCGGCGTCCTGGATGGCTGTGAGGAGGCTCCGGGACTGGCGCAGCTCGCGGAGGCCCGCCGCGGCCGCTGCCCGCTCGGCACGCCGCAGCGCCACGAGCGACTCGATCCGGCCGCGAACTTCACGGATTCCGTGTTCGAGAGGGCCGGTCTCGGCGTCATACAGGGCTACCGGCCATCCGGCCGACGCGGTGAGCGCGGCCCATCCGCGCCCGATGTCTCCGGCACCGATCACGGCCACTCGCGGAGCGGATGCAGCGCTCATCTGGCCCCCGGCTTCGAAGGAACGAGCAGTCTCCACCACGACCTGATCGACCTGAGGAGGTCACGATGAAGCGTGGGTACCGAGTCGCTGGACTGTCGCTGATGCTGGCTGCCGCGTTCGCGTGCGGGTCGGACGGTCCCGATGACGGCCGATGCGGCGAGGAAGCGCTCAACTTCGTCGTGACCCCGGGGGTCAATCCCACCATCTCCTGGGCGCCGAGTTGCGGAATTGCCCAGTTGCGGGTCAATCGGAATATCGAGGACAACCCGGAGATCTGGGCGTTCGTCGCGACCGGGAATACGGTCCTGCCGCCCGTCGTCTACGGCCAGACGCCGATCGGCGCCACGCAGACCAATCCGCCCGAGTTTCTGCTGGGCGGTGAGACGTACACGATCACCATCGCGGTGCTCGATCCGGACTCCGGCCTGCTCATCGTCGCCGGAAGCACGGAGTTCACGCAGTAGGTCGCAGGCTCAGCTCTGCGTCTCTACCGGCGGCAGCGACCGGAGATACGCGTAGATCGCCTTCAGCTCGACGTCGGTCATCCGGCCCATTGCCTTCCAGGGCATGGCCGGATCGATCGCGCTGCCGTCCGGCCGCGTTCCTTCCCGCATGGCCCGCAGGAAATCTGCCTCACTCCACCGTCCGGGATTGCCGGCCGGCGTCAGATTGGAGGCCGGGACCCCCCCGGGCTCATGCGAGGGGGCACCCGACAGATCGGGGCCATGGCATCCGAGACAGCCGCTCGTGCGCGCGAGATACCCCCCATACTCGACCGAGACTTCTTCCACGGGCGCTGCGGGGAAGGGCGCCTCGTGATCGAGCGCCCGTACCGGGAGCGCCTCCGCACTGAACGTCACCATGGCGCGCGCGATGGGGCCGAATTCGGACTTCGGCAGCGCTCGATCCACAGGCGGCACCTGTCGCGCGAAGGAGAGCACCGCGACGAGGTCCTCGCGGCTCAAACGATGGTACTCCGGGGAGGGCATGATCACGAGTGGACGCCCGTCGGCCGCGACGCCGTGGCGGGCCGCGCGGACCCAGTCGGCATCACTGTACCGGCCGCCGATTCCACCGTTGCCGCGCGTCAGGTTGGGCGCCACGATCCGGCCGAAGGCCGGGCTTTCGATCATGACCCGGCCGCCCAGATCCGCGGCATGGCAATCGGCGCAGCCCAGCCGGGATTCGGCGAGGTGACGGCCCCGGGCAATGACGGCGGAATCCGACGAGAGCGTAACCGGCTCCGGCTGGACTTCGTACTGCCTGTTGAGGCGCGACGAGCTGATGCCGTAGACGACCGCGACGCCGAGCACCAGCAGACCGACGAGCGCGCCGACGGCGATGCCGAGGCCGCGAAAGATGCGCTTGGCCATGTTCACCTGCTGTTGGGTTGGGAGTGCCTGAATTGGGTCGAATGATGCAAGACCCGTGTCGTCCCGTCAAAGGGCCGGGCCTCGTTCGCTTCCGTGCATTCCGCTTCAGGCCGTATATTCCGGCCGTGCGTGCGACGGCGGTCCGCGCCCTCGGGATCACCCGCTCACTGCCCCTGCCGAGACGCCAATGGACGATCCGGTCGCCCGCCTGACGGACGCGCTGAAGGACCGATACGCCATCGAGCGCCAGGCCGGCGCCGGCGGCATGGCCACGGTCTACCTGGCGCGGGATCTCAAGCACGGACGCGCGGTGGCCATCAAGGTCCTCCGCTCCGAGCTCGCCGCCACCATGGGGACCGACCGGTTCCTCCGCGAGATCGAGATGGCGGCCCGCCTGCAGCATCCCCACATCCTGCCGGTGTACGACTCGGGCGCGGCGGACGGCGTTCTCTATTACGTCATGCCCTTCGTGGAAGGCGAATCGCTCCGCGACCGCCTCGACCGCGAGCGTCAGCTCCCGACCGACGAGGCCGTGCGCCTTACCCGCGAGGCGGCGAGTGCGCTGGAGTATGCGCACAGCCACGGCGTGGTGCATCGCGACATCAAGCCCGAGAACATCCTTCTCTTCGGCGGGCACGCGGTGGTCGCCGATTTCGGGATCGCGCGCGCCGTGGAGGCGAGCGGCGGCCCCGGCCTCACCGGCATGGGCATCGCCATCGGCACGCCCGCCTACATGAGCCCGGAGCAGGCCACCGCCAGCAGCGAGGTGGACGGCCGCAGCGATCAGTACAGTCTGGCGTGCGTGCTGTACGAGATGCTGGCCGGTGAGCGAGCGTTCAGTGGCCCCAGCGTGCAATCGGTCATGACGAAGAGCATCACCGGCCCGCGCCCGCGCGTGCGGGAAGTGCGCGCGAGCGTGCCGCCCGGCACCGAAGCGGCCATCGTCAAGGCGCTCGCCACCGATCCGGCAGGCCGGTATGGGACCATGGCGGAGTTCTCGGCGGCCATCGGTGACGGGCTCACCGGCCCGACGGCCGCCGTTCCGGCGCGACCCGGTCGCCGCGCGCTCCTGGCCGGCACAGCCGTCGTGCTCCTCGCCGCCGCAGGCCTCTTCGTGTGGCGCAGCAATGCATCGGGGAGCCCGGTGGTCGAGGGCGCGCAGCGGATCGCGGTGCTGCCGTTCCGCACCTCCGGCGCGGGCGTCGAGCTGCTCGGCGAGGGGCTCGTGGATCTCATGTCCACCAATCTCGATGCCATCGGCGGCATCACCACGGTGGAGCCGCGGACCGTCCTGCAGCGCTGGAAGGAACGCGGATCCGCCATCGACCTCGAGGGCGCCCTGGCGGTCGGCGAGGCGGTGGATGCCGGCGCGGTGATCCTGGGCAGCGTCGTCGCCACCGGCAGCGCCGTGCGGCTCACGGCCGACCTCTATGCCAGCGACGGCGACAAGCTCGCCACCGCACAGGTGAACGGCCACGCCGACAGCGTCCTCTCGCTGGTGGATGGGCTGAGCCTCGCGCTCATGCGGGACGTCTGGCGCTCGAACGAGCCCCTGCCTTCGATCCGCGTCGCCGGCCTCACGACGACCAGCATCGGCGCCATGCGCGCCTACCTCCGCGGCGAGCAGCACTACCGGAAGTCGGCATGGGACTCGGCCGCCGTCGCTTTCAGCGAGGCGGTCGCGGAGGATTCCACCTTCGCGCTGGCGCTGTACCGGCTCGCGATGACCTACGGCTGGACCGGGAACTCGAATTCGCGGGAGGCCGCGGCGGCAGGGACGGCAGCGGTGCGCTATGCGTCGAGGCTTCCGCCCGAGGAGCGCTCGCTCGTCATCGCCTACCGGATGTTCCAGGAGGGAAAGACCGCGGCGACGGACAGCATGCGCCGCTACACCGCCGCGCACCCTGGAGATGCGGACGGGTGGTATCTGCTCGGGGAATCCCAGTATCACACGCGGCGCTACGTGGCCTATACGCCGGCCGAGCTCATGGCGCCGTTCGATCGCGTGCTCGAGCTCGATCCATCGCTCACCCCGGCGGCGATCCATCCGCTGGAGACCGCCCTCGAGAATGCGGACTCGGCGCTCTACCGGAAGTACATCTCCGTTCTCGAGGGCGCGGGTGCCGCGACCGAGCTCGCCCGGTTCAGGCCGGTCGGCGAGCTCGTCTTCGGCGGCGACGTGGATTCCGCCTCGCTCGCACGCGCGTTCAGCGGCAACCGGCTCGATGCCGCGAACGCCGGCATCGTCGGCCTCTTTCACGCGCCCACGATCGACGTGGACGAAGCGATGGGCCGCCTGGAGCATGTCGAGCGGGTCGTCCCGGAATCCGAATCGATGGCGCGCCAGCTGCCACAGATGCGGGCGCTCATGTATGTGGGCCTCGGACGGCTCGAAGCGGCCGCGCGTCTCGCGGATTCCGCCCCGCCGGAGTCCCGCTACTTCCTGATGATGACGCCCGTGAGCGGTGGCTTCGCGCCGCGGGGCTACGCCGATTCGATTCTGGCGGAGATGCGCGCGCTCCTCGCGCGGGCCCCCGCGGGCGCGCCGGTCAATCCCTACCAGCTCTACTCGCGGGCCATCTTCCACCTGGGACAGGGCGATGCCGCATCCGCGAAGCCGCTGGTGGAGCGCGGGCTGGCGATGGACTCGGCCTCGCTCGAGCAGTTCGGGGGTCAGTGGATCCGCGGACTCCAGCTGGCGGCCAGCGGCTGGCTCTCGATTCTCCAGGGCGATACGCTGGCCGGTGTGGCACGCATCGACGGCGCCCTCGAGCGCATCGGCCCGTTCGGCGGGCCGGCGATGACGGCGCCGGTGCGCCTGCAGCGCGCCATCGCGCTCTCCCGCCGCCCCGCAACGCGCGAGCAGGGCATCACGATGCTGCGCCACTCGTTCCCCTTCGACCCGCAGGTCCGGCCGATGGCGCTCATCGCCGAGGCCGAAGCGCTGCAGGCGGCAGGAGACCGGCGAGGCGCCGAAGCGGCGTACTCCGAGTTCCTTCGACTCTGGGCCAGGGCGGACTCCTCGCTCCAGCCGCGAGTCGCCGCGGTTCGCGATGCGCTCGCTGCACTCCAGCGGCAGGGCGGCTGATGCAGCCGGATACGCGGGCGCTCGGCCGTTCGCTGATCGATACGTTCGGCCAGGGCTGGTCGCGCGGAAACGTCGAGCTGCTGATGTCGGTCTTCAGCCCTGACGCCGTGTTCGTCGAGACTCCCTTTTCCGCGCCACTCCAGGGCGCGGAGGCGATCCGCGGGTACTGGATCGAGACCCCGTACTACCAGTCGGAGGCCACCTTCACCAGCGGGGAGATCTACGCGGCGGGTCCGTGGTTTTCGACCGAGTTCAAGTGCGTCTTCCGCCGCCGGCGGACCGGCGAATGGGTGGACGCCCGCGGCGCGATCTTCTGCGAATCGGACGGTGCCCTCATCACCGAGATGCGCATGTACTGGCACCGCCAGCCCTGAGCGTCCACTGCCGTGATGGCTGGCGTCCATTCCTTGGGACGGAATGGCCCGGTCAACATTTCGGAGGTCTTTGGCGTATAATGAGATAGCAGTATGGCACGGGGCTGGCAGTTATTCGGACAGCCAGTTCCAGCCGTCGGACGCTCTGCCTCCTGGAGGCGCCATGTTTTCCGCACTCGTTCTGTCGCTCCTGTCCGCACCGCTTGCCGCTCCGGCCGCGGTGCAGGACGATCCGGCGATCCGCATCTCCCTCAACAACGACCGCCGCTTCGAGCAGGGCGACCGGGGGAACGTGAAGGTCCGCGTCGAAGACGACGGATTCCTCGTGGTACTGCACGCGGATCCGGACGGTCGGGTGCGGATGCTCTTCCCGCTCGATCCCGATGACGACAACTACGTCCGCGGCGACCGGACCTACGAGATCCGGGGCCGGGGCGATCGCGAGAGCTTCACGGTCGATTACGAGTCGGGCGAAGGCGCCATCTACGCGGCAATCTCGCGCGATCCCTTCCGCTTCGAGCAGTTCGTCGTCAACCGCCACTGGGACTACGACGCCCTCAACGCGCAGCGCCTGCCGGAGCAGCCCGAGCCCGAGCTCACCGAGCTGGTGCAGCGCATGGCGACCGGCCGCTTCGAATACGACTACCTCACCTACAACGTGTACGAGCGCGGCTACCGCGACGTCGTCTACGCGCCGACCGTCGTGCACCGCACCTATTACGACGACCCGTTCTGCCGGGGCTATTCCTACTGGTATGACTGCGACCCGTACTATTACGGCCGCAACCGCTTCTCCGTGAGCATTTCATTCGGGCGGCCGTACTACTACGGCGGGTACTATCGCCCGGTGTATTACGATCCGTACTACGATCCTTACTACTATGGCTACGGCTACGGGTATTACACCTATCCGTATTACCCGCGGTACCATCGCCCGGTATACGTCTATCCGGGACGTTCATGGGGCGGGTCGCCCTACCGGCCGCGCTACGTGAACCAGAGCGGCTTCAAGCAGGACACGCGCACCTGGGGCGGCGAGAGTTATCGGGTACGCTCCACGGCTCTCTCGGATATCCGCGCCGTGAACACCGTGTACGGCGAGCCGCCCGCTCGGCGCGCGGTCACCGAAGGGGACGTCGGGAAGTCGCCGGTGCTGCAGCCGTCTCCTTCGCGCGACGTGACCGCGTCGCCGAGCCGGCGTCCGGTGGATCGCAAACTCGAGTCGGTTCCGGAGGCGCGGCGATCGCGGCAGGAAACGGATTCGAAGAGCTCGAATGACGATCCGGCCAAGTCGGCAGAGCCCGCCCGGCGGGAACGCACTCCCGAGGCGGTCTCCAGCCCCCGCCGCGTCGGCCAGAGCGGGGATCGCGACAGGGTGGAGCGCCCGGATCGCCCCGAGCCGGTTCGGGCCCGGCCAGAGGCGGAGAGGGTGCAGCCGGAGCCGCAGCGGGACAGGCCCGAAGCCGACCGTTCGAGGCCCGAGGCCGAACGGTCTCGTCCCGAGGTCGAGCGGTCGCGTCCGGAGGTCGAGCGCCGTCCTGAGCCCGTGCGCGCCACGCCCCGGCGGGATGAGTCGTCCCGCGCGGAGTCGGCGCGGCCGGGTCGGGCGGAGCCCGAGCGCAGTGCGCCTCGGCCGAGCATCGACCGCGCGCCGGCGCCTTCGCGTCCGAGCGTCGATCGAGCGCCCGCCCCGTCGCGTC
>JBLNHD010000142.1:0-7196 GCA_050268825.1 Gemmatimonadota bacterium | reverse complement strand
TCGTGCGGTCGTAGTTGAAGCTGAGGAAGCCGTTAATGTAGGCCACGCCCGAGACCGTGCCAGAACCCGCGAGCGGAACCTGCGTGCCCGACGTCGTCGTGATGGCGGGGCCCTGCTCGGTGGAGAGCGAAGGCCAAATCCTCGAGACCGCAGCGCTGGTGCGCGCGGCAGGGGCGTCGGTCCTTCGCGCCGGAGCGTTCAAGCCCCGCACCTCGCCCTATGCGTTTCAGGGACTGGGGCTGCCGGGGCTGGAACTGCTCGCCCGCGCTCGCGAGGCCACAGGTCTCCATGTGGTCACCGAGGTCCTCGACGAGGAGAGCGTGGCGCCGGTGGCGGAGATGGCCGACGTGGTCCAGATCGGCGCACGGAACATGCAGAACACGCCGCTGCTCCGTCGCGTGGCCCGGGCCGGAAAGCCGGTGCTCCTCAAGCGCGGCATGGCGGCAACGATCCAGGAGCTGCTGCTCGCAGCGGAGTACGTGGTGGCCGAGGGAAATCCGGCCGTGATCCTCTGCGAGCGGGGGATCAGGAGCTTCGACCCGGCGACGCGGAACCTCTTCGACGTGAGCGCAGTCGCCGTGATTCACGCGCTCTCGCACCTTCCGATCGTGGCGGATCCGAGCCACGGGACGGGACGGCGCGAGCTGGTTGCTCCGATGGCGCGCGCGGCCGTCGCTGCCGGTGCGGATGGACTGCTGGTCGAGGTGCACCCTCGTCCGGATCAGGCGCTGTCGGATGGATCGCAGACGCTCGACGGCGCCGAGTTCCGGGACCTGATGCGTGACGTGCGGGCGATCGCCGGAGCCCTGGGGCGACGCGTCGCTGAACCGATAGGAGTGCGGACGTGAGACTGATGCGGACCCTGATGCCTGTGGCAATGCTGGCCGCGCTGTTCGCAGTGCCGGCCGCGGCGCAGGCCAATGCACGCGACATCGTGGGGCGCGCCGCGCGCGCCTACGCCGGCCTCTCGTCCCTCAGCGCCGATTTCGAGCAGCGGATCGAGGATTCGCTCATCGGCACGTTCGACAGCCGGGGCAATCTCGTGCAGGCCGGGCAGAACCGGCTGGCGATGCGGTTCAACGATCCCGCCGGTGATGCCATCGTGATCGACGGGCGTCAGATCTGGGTCTACACGCCCAGCACGGCACCCGGGCAGGTGATCCGGATGCCGTTGCCCAGCGGTCCGGCGTACGGCTTCAACGTGCTGTCGTGGATTCTCGACAAGCCGGCCGAGCGTTATCGGATGCGGTTCCTGCGGACGGATCGGGTGGGAGGGCGCGCGGTGGATGTCGTCGAGCTGATCCCGATCACGGCGGAGCTCCCGTTCAGCCGCGCACTGGTCTGGCTCGACCGGGAGGATCACCTGCCCCGCCGCCTGGAAATCACCGAGCGCCGCGGCGGCACCCGCACGATCACGCTCTCTCGAGTCCGCACCAACGAGGCGCTCGGCGCCGGGACGTTCGCGTTCGACGTGCCGCGCGGCGTGCGCATCGTGGACCAGCGCTAGGAGGCCTCCCCGAGCAGGCGCCGGATCTCCTCCGCCGCCGCCGTCGCCAGGCCCGCACGCTGCGCCAGGCGGAGAGCTTCTCGGCCAAGCAGCCGGTAGACCTCGCGCTCGTCGTCCCGCAACGCCGCCAGATGAGCCCGCACCGTCGCCGCATCGCCGCGCCGGATCGCGCCGGTGAGCGCGGCAGCCGGATCGCGTCCCTCCAGGTTATCGACGGTTCCCCGCAGCAGTCCGAAATACATCGATCCGGCCGATTCGGCCGGAACCCCGGCGCGTTCCGCGACCCGGAGCGCGAGGGCGTGGAGCGCGACCGTCAGGTTCGACGTCATCGCGGCGGCCGCATGGTAGCCGGCCTTCGTTCCAGGGGGTAATCGCACCGGCGTCATTCCCGCGGCGCGCGCGAGCCGCTCGGCGCAGGCCATCGCGCGATCATCACCCTCCACGCCGGCAAATGCGCCGTGGAGGCGCGCCGGCGCGGTGTGCGGATCCGAGACGGCCTGCAGCGGGTGCAGCGACCCGAGGGCCGCATCGGCGCCCTCCAGCGCGGCGAGCGCGGTCCGATCGTGCAGGCCGGACAGATGCAGCACTACGTGCGACGGGCGCACGGCTCCGAGCTCCCGGAGCGCCGCGGCGACCTGGCTGATCGCCGAGTCCGGGGTCGCGATCAGGACGACCGAGGCCTCGGCCACGACCCTCGACCACGCGGAGGTGCCAACGGAAAGCCCCACACCTTCCGGTGCGGGGCGATCGCTGCGAACGAGATGCGTGACGTCGTGTCCCCTGCGGGAGAGCGCGAGGCCAAGCCCCGCTCCCATCCGCCCGGCGCCGACGACGGCGATGCGCTCGGTCAGTTGCTCGCCCTGGCCGATCCGGCCTGCTGCACCGCGAGGCTGAGGAGGTCGTCGGGCGAATCGGAGTTCCGCAGCAGCTCGAGTGCCTTCTGCATCTGCGCGTCGTCCCCGGCCTGGCGCTGGAATTCCGCCGAGCGGCCGAAGACGTACCGAGCGATCTCGTACCCGAGCTGCTCGGCCACCAGGCCGCTCGCCCCCTGGAAGACGTCGTCGCTCATCTCGACACCGCGGCTCCGGAGCCGAGCCTGCACCTGCCGGCGCATCTCGGGCGACACCTCGAACGTCGGCGCCTTGAGCGTGCCCTGCTCCTTGAGCTCGAGGGCGTAGGTCGTGAGCACGTCGCGATAGGCCGGCACCTTGTCGCCGAGCACCCGGACGAATTCCCGCTCGGCGCTCGTGAGCGTGTCCCGGCGCACCAGCACGTCGGGAACGATGCCGCCTCCGCCGCGCACGATGCGGCCGGCGTCCGTCCGGAAGATCGGCCGCGACTTGACCGAGGTATCCGGCTCGGGAATCGCGCTGTCGATCACCGACCCGCTCTCCCGCATGGCCTGCAGCGCCTGCTGCTCCTCATTCTCCGCCTCGCGCTGGATGGTCCGGCCGCTCGGCGTGTACCAGCGGGCGGTCGTCAGCTTGAGGGCCACACCGTCGGCCATCGGGTACAGCGTCTGGACGAGCCCCTTGCCGAACGTCGGCGAGCCGACCACGACGGCACGGTCGTGGTCCTGCAGCGCCCCGGCGATGATCTCCGCCGCGCTCGCGGTGAACTCGTCCACGAGCACCACGATCGCGAGGTCGGGCCAGAGCTGCCGATTCTGGTCGGAGTAGGTACGGGACGAGCCGCGCGCCCGCCCGCGGGTCGAGACGATCTCGTCGCGCGGATCGAGGAAGAGGTCGGCGACCTCGACACCCTGGTCGAGCAGCCCGCCGGGGTTGCGCCGCAGGTCGAGGATCATCTCGCGCATGCCCTTCTCGCGCATGCCGGTGATCTCGTTGCGCAGCTCCTCCGCGGATGTTTCCGCCACCGGCGTGAGCTGGATGTACCCGATTCCGCCTTCGAACAGGGTTCCGGCCGGGACGGAGCGCACGTGGATGAGGGCGCGCTCGAGCTCGAACGGCATCGACTGCGCCACGCCCACGCGGCGGACCAGGATGCGGACCTTGCTCCCGGGCTCTCCCTTCAGCGCCTTGACCGCCTGGTCGCTCTTCCAGCCTTCGGTGGACTCGCCCTCGATCTGGATGATCTGATCGCCGCTCTCGATGCCCGCGCGCTCGGCGGGCGTGTCGGGCAGCGGGGCTACGACGGTGATCCACCCGTCGCGCACGTCGATCTGGATGCCGAGGCCGCCGTAGTTGCCGGTGGTCTGCTCGGTCAACGCGCGGTAGTCGTCGCCGGTCAGGAGAACGGAATAGGGGTCCTGCAGCTGGTCGAGCATTCCCTCGGTGGCGCGCCGGTAGAGATCGGCATTGCCGAGCGAATCGACGTAATAGTTGTTCACGTGCGACATCACGTCATCGAAGAGACTCTCCTCCGATGCGGCGTCCGCCTGCACGCTCCGCTGCAGCAGGAAGCCTCCGCTCGCGAACGAGATGACCGCAACGAATCCGATGACTCCCCAGCGATGCTTCATGCGTCCTCCAGACGTCCATGCGGCGCCGCGGCACCGCCCTCAGATCTTCGAAATGTAATCCGGCCTTCCACCGAACGTCTCCGGGCGCGCCTCCAGGAGCGCCTCCCAGGCCGCCTCCAGGACGGCGCCGGGCTCCGCCCGGCCATCGATATGCCGGATTCCCGGCCCGGCCGCGCCCCGGTACGAGCGATACACCCGCTCGTGGAACGCCGCGTCCTCCCGCTCGAACCGGTCCCGGGACTTCCCTGCCGCCCGCTGCCGGGTCTCCCCAATATCGGGGGGGACGTCGAGCACGAGCGTGAGGTCTGGCCGAAGCCCGCCAGTGGCCACCTGATTGACCGCCGCCACGGTTTCGGCCGGAATGCCTCGGCCAGCCCCCTGATAGGCCTCCGTCGAGAGCTCGTAGCGGTCCGAAACGACGATTCGGCCGCCTTCCAGGGCCGGCCGAACGATCGACTGCACGAGGTGTGCCCGGGCGGCCGCGACGAACAGCAGCTCGACGTGGGGCTCGAGACGGGACTCGGGGTCGAGCAGCGCCTTCCGGGCATGTTCGGCCGGGGGGGTCCCGCCCGGTTCCCGAACCATGACCGGGTCCAGACCCCGCCCCCGCAGCCGGTCGGCCAGGGCGGCGGCCAGCGTGGTCTTGCCGGCGCCCTCCGGACCCTCCAAGACGAGGAAGAAGCCGCTCACGAGAGGGTGATGATGCTGCTCGTCGCCCCCTTCTCCATCCCGGCCGCGATCTGCTCGTTCACGCGGGTCATGAGCTTGTCGAAGTTGGTGCGAGCCACGACGTAGGCCTGGCCGGTCACGCTCGTCTCGAGTTCGCGAACGGCGCCCTCATAGGCCTCCGAGGTCGCCGGATCGGGCATCTGGCCCGCCGCCAGCTGCTGATCCATCTGCCGGGCAAACTGCTGGATCCGGTCGAGCTTCGCGACCGTGTCTGCATCGTCGCGCAGAGCCGCTTCCGCACGCCGCAGCGCCTGGTATTCCGTCGACTGGCCGATGTGCCGCCCGAGTTCCTGCGCCTTTTCCCAGATCACGCGTCACTCCTTTGTGCGAGCAGGTAGCGCTCGCGTCCGAACAGGTCGTTGATGATCGACACCCCGGCCCATCCCGCGGCGGCCGCCGCCTGGCCCGCCAGGGGGGCGCGGCCCGAGTCGAGCTCGAGCGCGATCCACCCTCCCGGCCGTACCACGCGCAGCGCATCGGCCAGGAGTGCCCGGGTCGCACGCATGCCGTCGGGACCGCTCACCAGGGCCATGGCCGGCTCCCAGTCGCGCACGCCGGGCTCGAGGGCCGCGTACTCCGCGTCCGTAAGATAGGGCGGATTCGAGACGAGCGCGTCGCACGCGTCCGGCCGCAGCGCGCCGGCGAGATCGCCGCGCAGGAAATGCGGCGCCTGGCCCAGCCGGACGGCGTTCTCCCGCGCCAGATCGAGCGCGGCAGCCGAACGGTCGATGGCATACACGCGATCGAAGCGTCCCTCGTCGAGGAGGCTCAGCGCAATGCAGCCGCTGCCCGTCCCGACGTCCGCCACGGTTCCGCTGCAGACCCGCTGCAGGAGCAGCTCGACGAGCAGCTCGGTCTCCGGGCGCGGTATCAGGGCACGGCGATCGATCGAGAGTTCCAGGCGCCGGAACCCGCAGGAGCCGGTCACGTACGCGAGCGGCTCCCCGAGTGCCCTGCGATGGACCGCATCGGCGAAACCTCGGCCGTCCGCCGCCGAGAGCGGCCGGGACCGGGCGAGGATCGCCGCGCTGCGGCCCTCGCCGCGAAGCGCGCCCCAGAGGCGCTCCGCCTCGCGGCGCGGTTCGGGGATCCCTGCAGTCCGGAACCGTGTGGCAGCGGCCTCGAGCGCGTCGGCCACGGTGAGCGCTGCGTCAATCACCGAACTGCTCCGCGCGGCTCGCCATCCGGAGCGCGTCCACGATCTCGTCGAGCCGCCCGCCCAGGACATCCGCGAGGTTGTGCACCGAGAGGTTGATCCGGTGGTCGGTGACCCGGCTCTGCGGGAAGTTGTACGTGCGGATCTTCCCCGAACGGTCCCCGGTTCCGACCATCGCGCGCCGCTCGGTGGCGCGGGCCGCCTCCTGCTCGGCGATCATCCGGTCGAGCAGGCGCGCGCGCAGCACCTCGAGCGCCTTCGCCTTGTTCTGCAGCTGCGACTTCTGGTCCTGCTGCTGTACCACGAGTCCGGTGGGCAGGTGCGTGATCCGCACCGCGCTGTCGGTGGTGTTCACGCTCTGCCCGCCGGGCCCGGAGGAGCGGAAGACGTCGATCTTGAGATCATTGGGATCGATCTTCACGTCCACCTCTTCCGCCTCCGGGAGCACCGCGACGGTCGCGGCGGAGGTGTGGATCCGCCCCTGAGTCTCGGTGGCAGGAACCCGCTGGACACGGTGCACGCCGGATTCCCGGCGGAGGAGACCAAACGCATCGGGGCCGCGCACGGCGACGATCGCCTCCTTGAGGCCGCCGACGTTGCCATCGCTCACGGTGATCGGCGCCCAGACGAGCCCATGGCGTTCGGCAAACCGCTGATACATCCGATAGAGGTCGGCACAGAAGAGCGCCGCTTCGTCGCCGCCAGTCCCGGCGCGGAGCTCGAGAATGGCGTCGCGATCGTCGTGCGGGTCCCGCGGAAGAAGGAGGTCGTGCAGCTCCGCCTCGACGACCTCGATCTCGGCGGGAAGACGATCGAGATCGGCGTTGGCCAAAGCGACAAGCTCGGGATCGGCCTCGCCGGCCATTTCCCGAGCCTGGTTCAGATCATCCTGGAGGCGCCGCAACCGCTCGGCGGCGCGGACGACTGGCGCGAGCCGCGTGTGTTCCCGGCCGAGCGCGCGAAGCTTCGATTGATCGCGCGCCACTTCGGGATCGGCGAGCGCGTCGGCAATCTCCTCCGCCCGCTGCAGCGCCTGGCGGAGTCTGGCCTCCACGGCTTACGCCTTGGCGGGCTCGCTCTGGTACTTGCGGCGGAACCGATCGACGCGCCCGGCCGTGTCCACCAGGCGCTGCTTGCCCGTGAAGTACGGGTGGCACTGCGCGCACACCTCGACGTGGATGTTGTTCGACGTCGAACGGGTCTCGAACTGGTTGCCGCACGCGCAGACGACGGTCAGCTTCTGGTACTGGGGATGCAGATCGGCCTTCACGGCTCACTCCTGATTGAAATCCCGCGGTGGCGGGGGGTTCCGAACCTTCGAC
>JBLNHD010000141.1:0-12194 GCA_050268825.1 Gemmatimonadota bacterium | reverse complement strand
CTGGACCCTCGGGCCGACTGCCGGCGCCCAGACGGTGCGCGCCACGGTGGCCGACGCCACCGGCTCGCCGCTCACGTTCACGGCCACGGGCTCGGCCGGCGCCGCGGCGGCCATTGCCCTTTCCGCCGGCTCGGGCCAGTCGGCCGCCATCAACACGGCGCTCGCCAACCCGATCCAGGTGCGCGTGGCCGACCAGTTCGGCAACGCGGTCGCCGGGACCACGGTGGACTGGACGGTGACCGGGGGCGGCGGCTCCGTGAACCCGACCGAGTCAGTGAGCGGCGCCGACGGCATCGCGAGCGCCGCCTGGACGCTCGGGCCGACGATCGGCGCGCAGGGCGTGCAGGCCAGCGCGACCGGACTCACCGGATCGCCGGTGTCGTTCACCGCCACCGCCTCGGCCGCTCCGAACCCGAGCACCGGCGTCAGCGTGGGCAACAACTTCTTCGACCCCGCCGTGCGGACGGTGACGGCGGGCGCAACGGTGACCTGGACCTGGGTCAACACCGGCGCCATCTCCCACAGCGTCGAATCGGTGGGCGCGACGTCGTTCACGAGCAGCCCGATCCTCACCGGGGCGGGGCAGACCTACAGTATCACGTTCGATACGCCAGGCACGTACGAGTACCAGTGCGTCGTCCACGGCTCGGCGATGTCGGGGTCGATCATCGTGCAGTGACGATTGTCCGCAGTCCGCTCACTGGCTCACCGCGACTCCCCACGGCAGCTCTCCCGTGGGGATTCGCGTGAGCACCGTGAGCGTCGCCGCGTCCACGACGGTCACGTCTCCCGAGGGCCCGTTCGCGGTATAGAGCTTCCTCCCGTCGGACGTGATCCCGATGCCCCACGGCCTCACGCCCACCTCGACCGAGCCGAGGATCGAGTCGGTCCGCGCATCGATCGCCGTGACCGTCCCGCCCCGGCCGTTCGCCACGTAGACGCGGCTCCCATCGGGCGAGAGCACCACGCCCATCGGCCGCGCGCCTTCCGGCAGGGCGACGGTGCGGAGCATGCGGTGGGTGCGCGCATCCACCACGGCGATCGTTCCACCGACCTCGGCCGTGACCCAGGCGATGTTGCCGTCGCGCGAGAAGGCCAGGTCGCGCGGGCGCCGCCCCACCGGAATGCGGGCAATGGTGCGCCCGCTGTCGGTCTCGAGGACGGTGATGTCGTGGTCGGTCTCTCCGGTGACCCAGACCTCCCGGCCCTCGGGATGGAGGCGCACCCCCTCCGGCTCCCGGCCCACCGGCACGGTATGGAGGATCCGGCCGCTCGCCACATCCACGATCGTGGCGCTGTCCACGTCCTCGTTCGAGACGA
Organism: Gemmatimonadota bacterium; assembly: GCA_050268825.1. Lineage (GTDB taxonomy): Bacteria > Gemmatimonadota > Gemmatimonadetes > Gemmatimonadales > GWC2-71-9 > CAMLLJ01. Next base: position 10,874 of record JBLNHD010000141.1, on the reverse strand, counting down.
AGAGGCGGCTGCCGTCGCGGCTCACGTCGAACGTCTCCGGGTCGGAGCCGCCCGGGAGGACGCGCACGAGCCGCCGCTCGGCCACGTCCACGACGCCGATGCCGTCCTTCGACTTGTCGGCGACGAGCCGGTCGCATTCCTCGTCGGGCATCGTGGGCGGGCAGCGCGGCGAGCCGGTGAGCGCGACGTATACGGTGCGCCCGTCCGCGCTCACGCGGATCCCGCGCGGGCGGGTGCCGACCTGGATCGACGCGACGGCCGAGTCCGCGGCGGCGTCCACGATGGTGATCGTTCCGGACCCCTCGTTCGATATGTAGACGAGCTCGTTCGCGGCCGTCTGCCGGGCCGCGGAGTCCGTCCCGGCTGCGTCGGCGCCGGGCAGCCGTTCGCCCGCATTGCACGCCGCCGAGAGGAGGGCGATCAGAAGGGCGACCGGCGGGGTGCTGTGGATTCGCTCGAGCATGTGACTCCGATGCTGGGCCTCTCCCAACGTAGGAGCAACGCGCGGCGGGCACCACCGCCGCACGAGCGGGTGACCCTCGTCACCGCAACGCGACCGGGTCGGGTCTAAGGTCAGCGGGTGGACAGCATCCTTCGGCGCATCATCCGGCGACTCCCCATCGCGGCCCTGGCACTCGTCGCCGCGTGCGGGCGCGAGCCCGCCTCCGATGCCGCGCCCGCCGAGCGGCCCGCACCGCGACCGCCGGGAACCATCCAGCCCGCGGTGACGAGCGCCGAGGATGGCGAGTGGCGGATGCCGGCGAAGGACTACGCCAGCACGCGTTTCAGCGGCCTCGACGAGATCACCACCGCCAACGTCTCCCGCCTGCAGCTCGCCTGGACCTTCTCCACCGGCGTCCTTCGCGGCCACGAGGCCGCGCCGATCGTGGCGAACGGTACGATGTACGTCGTGACGCCGCACCCGAACATCCTCTACGCGCTCGATCTCGCGCAGGGCGGCGCGCTCAAGTGGAAGTACGAGCCGGGCACCGCGCGCGCTGCGAAGGGCGTGGCCTGCTGCGACGTCGTGAACCGGGGCGCGGTCTACGACGACGGCCGGATCTTCTACAACACCCTCGACGTGCACACGGTCGCGGTGGACGCCGAGACGGGGCGGGAGCTCTGGAAGACGAAGCTCGGCGACATCAACCGCGGCGAGTCGATGACGATGGCGCCGCTGGTGGTGAAGGGGAAGGTGCTGGTGGGCAACAGCGGCGGAGAGTTCGGCGTGCGCGGGTGGATCACGGCGCTCGACGCGGGAAGCGGGGAGATCGCGTGGCGCGGCTACAGCACCGGCCCCGATTCGATCGTGCTGATCGGCGACGACTTCCGTCCCTTCTACGAGGCCGACCGCGCGAAGGACCTCGGCGTCACCACGTGGACGCCGGATCAGTGGCGGCTCGGCGGCGGCGCCGTCTGGGGGTGGATCTCGTACGATCCCGACCTCGACCTCATCTACCACGGCACGTCGAACCCCGGCGTCTGGAACCCCGCGCTCCGTCCGGGCGACAACAAGTGGGCCTCGTCCATCTTCGCTCGCGACCCGGACGACGGGAGCGTGCACTGGGCCTACCAGTTCGTGCCGCACGACATGCACGACTACGACGGGATCAACGAGAGCATCCTCCTGGACATGCCGGTCGGCGGCCGGACGCGCGAGGTGATGGTGCGCCCCGAGCGGAACGGCTTCGTCTACGTGATCGACCGCGGCACGGGCGAGGTGCTCTCCGCCGACACCTTCGGCACCGTGACGTGGGCGGACAGCATCGACCTCCGCACCGGGCGCCCGGCGCTCCGCCCGGAGGCCGCCACCGGCAACCGCGCGGCGAAGAACGTCTGCCCTGCCGCGCCGGGGATGAAGGACTGGCAGCCGTCCGCCTTCTCGCCGCGCACCGGCTACCTGTATCTCCCGCACAACAACCTCTGCATGGACTACGAGGGCGTCGAGGCGAACTTCATCGCCGGCACGCCGTACGTTGGCGCGGAGGTGACGATGTACGCGGGGCCGGGCGGCCACCGCGGCGTCTTCGCGGCGTGGGACCCGATCGCCCGGCGGAAGGTGTGGGAGATCCGCGAGCGGTTTCCCGTCTGGAGCGGCGCCGTCGTGACGGCAGGGGACGTGGTTTTCTACGGCACGATGGACCGCTGGTTCAAGGCGGTGGACGCGCGCACCGGCGAGCCGCTCTGGCAGTTCCAGGTCGGCTCCGGGATCATCGGGCAGCCGGTGACGTACCGCGGGCCCGACGGCCGGCAGTACGTCGCGATCCTCGCGGGCGTCGGCGGCTGGGCCGGCGCTGCGGCGCTCGGCATCATGCCGGAGGAGGACCCGACGATCGCGCTCGGCTTCGCGAACGCGATGAAGGACCTGCCGGACTACACGGCCGAGGGAGGGATGCTCTACGTCTTCGCGCTTCCGGCGGACGGCCCGGCGGCCGCTTCCCGGCCCGATTCCGCGGCCGCGGACACCGCACGATGATCCTCACGGCCCGCCTTTCCTTGGTACTGCTCGTGGCGGCGCTCGTCACCGCCGCGGGCGCGCAGGAACCCGGCACGTCGCGCCGCGTGCTCCGCGTGTGTGCCGACCCGAACAATCTTCCCTTTTCGAACGAGCGGCGCGAAGGCTTCGAGAACCGCCTCGCCGAGCTGGTGGCGCGGGACCTGGGCGCGCGGCTCGAGTACGTCTGGTGGGCGCAGCGGCGCGGATTCATCCGCAACACGCTCGCGGCCGGGGAATGCGACGTCGTCTTCGGCGTGCCGAGCCGCTTCGAGCGCGTGCTGGCGACGGCGCCGTACCTCCGGTCGAGCTACGTCTTCGTCTCACGGGACACGATCTCGCCGCCGATCACCTCGCTCGACGATCCCCGGCTCCGCACGCTCCGGATCGGCGTGCACCTGATCGGCGACGACTACACGAACACGCCGCCGGCGCACGCGCTCGCGCGCCGCGGCATCGTGCGCAACGTGGCCGGCTACACGATCTACGGCGACTACCGCGAGCCCAACCCTCCGGCGCGGATCATCGAGGCGGTGGGGCGCGGCGAGATCGACGTGGCGATCGTCTGGGGGCCGTTCGCCGGATACTTCGCGCCCCGCCAGGGGACGAAGCTGCGGGTGACGCCGGTGACGCCCGCTTCCGACGGGCCCGCGATTCCCTTCCAGTTCGACATCTCGCTCGGGGTACGCCGGGGGAACGATTCGCTGCGCAGCGAGCTCGACGCGGTGCTGGTGCGGAGGAAACGGGAAATCCGGGCCGTGCTCGCCGAATACGGGATCCCCTCGGTCGAGGGCCCTTCGCGCCGCTGATCTCCGGCTCCGCTTGCCTCGCGCGAGGCATCGCCTACCTTCGCTGCATGCATTCCGCACCATCCACCCGGTGACCCGGCCGGGCGAAACTTCGCCGCTCGCGGCGGCCGCCGCACCGCTCCGCGCGGTCGCGGGCCAGGTCACCGATCTCGTCACCGCGCTCGGCACCGACCGCCAGACCACCCTCCTCGCGCTGGCCGCGATCACCGGCACGGTGGTCGGGCTCGCCGTCACGCTCTTCTACCGCCTCATCGACCTGGTCCAGGCGCTCGTGCTGCGCGGGGCGATGGGCACGCTCGTCAGCGACGTGGTGCTTCTCCCGGCGTTCGTCGCCCTGGGCCTGGTGGTGAGCCGCGCCCTGGTGCGCTGGGGCGCGCGGGGCTCCACCGGCGAGAACGTCGCCGATGTCATGTACCGCGTGAGCGTCAAGGGCGGGGCGATTCCGCTCCGTCCCGTGCTCGCCAAGACGGTGGCGGCCGCGGCGCTCATCGGCACCGGGGGATCGGTCGGCGCCGAGGGGCCGGTGATCGTCCTGGGCGCGGGCTCGGCCTCGAAGCTCGGACGCTTCCTGCGCGCCTCGCCGCAGCGGGTGCGGACGCTCGCCGGATGCGGCGCGGCGGCGGGACTCTCGGCGGCGTTCAACGCCCCGATCGCCGGCGTGATCTTCGGCATCGAGAAGATCACCGGCGCGGCGGGTGGGGCCGCCCTCGGCCCCTACGTCGTCGCGAGCATCCTGGCCGCGACGGTGAGCCGGGCCATCTTCGGCAACCGGCCGGTCCTCGCCATTCCCGCGGAGTACGGGGTGCGCAGCGCGTGGGAGCTGGTGATCTACGTGGCGCTCGGGCTGCTGAGCGGCGTCGTGGCGGTGGTCTACGCGCGCGGCGTCTGGCGCACGCAGGACATCGTGGCGCGCATCCGGTCGCCGCTCATGCAGGTCCTCCTCGCGGCGGTGGTGGTCGGCGGCCTCGACCTTCTCTTCCGCGAGGACCTCTGGGGCCAGGGCCACGAATCGCTCGACCTCAACATCGTGGCGCTCCGCACCGCGCCCTTTCTGCTTGGCCTCGCCGCCGCCAAGCTCGTGGCTACGGCGGTAACGATCGCGGTCGGGCGGACCGGCGGCGTGTTCACGCCGGCGCTCTTCATCGGCGCCACGCTCGGCGGGGCCTTCGGCGTCTTCACGCAGTACCTGGTGCCCGAGCTGGGCGTCGCACCGCAGGCGGTGGCGCTGGTCGGAATGGCGGGTGTCGTCGCGGGCGCCACGCACGCGCCGCTCACGGCCATCATGATGGTCTTCGAGATGACGGGCGATTACGGGCTCATCATGCCGCTCATGCTCACGAGCGTGCTCGCGTACGTGGTGGCGCGCCGGCTGCATCCCGAATCGATCTACACCGAATGGCTCGCGCGGCGCGGCGTGGTGCTCACCGGCGGCGCCGACGCCGTGGTGCTCGCACGGCTCACGGTGGGCGACTGCGTCAATCGGAAGCCGACCGTCATCTCGGCGGACGCCGGCATCGCCGCCGTGCTCGAGCAGACACGCCAGAGCCGGCAGACGGAGTTCCCGGTGGTGGATGGGGCGGGGCAGCTCGTCGGCATGCTGCCACTCGCGGCGATCCGTGAGGCAGGGGCGAAACCTGTCGAGCAGCGGCCCGCCTATGCCGCCGACATCGCGAGCCGGGGCGCCGATCCCGTCACCCCGGAGGACTCGCTGCTCACCGCGCTCTCCCGGCTCGGCAGCAGGGATGTCGAATACCTTCCGGTGGTCTCCGAGCGAAACCGCTCGCGCCTCGTCGGCATCGTGAGCCGCCACGACCTCACGGCTGCGTACGAGCGGGGACTCGCGCTCGAGGAAGCATGAGCGCCGCGCCACCGCAGGCTCCGCGCACGCGCTTCGCGCCAAGCCCCACGGGCTATCTCCATCTGGGCCACGTCGTGAACGCGATCTGGACCTGGGGCGCGGCGCGCGCACTGGGCGGGCAGGTGCTCCTGCGAATGGAGGATCACGACCGCACGCGCTGCCGCCCGGAGTACGAGGCCGCGATCCTCGACGACCTCGACTGGCTCGGCTTCGTGCCGGATATCGCGCCCACCGACGCATTCCGGGCCGGCCCATCCGAGTTCCGCCAGAGCGACAGCGGAGTGCACTACGAGCGTGCGCTGGCCCGACTGCGGGACGCGGGGCTCGCCTACGTGTGCGAGTGCTCGCGGAAGGACATCGCGGCGGAAGTTCCGGACCGGTTCAACGAAGAGACGCGGTATCCGGGGACCTGCCGGGGGAAGGGGCTCGAGCCGAGGCCGGGCCGCGGGTGGCGCGTGCGGCTGGACGAGGGTGCGGAGACGTTCGATGACCTCCGCCTCGGCGCGCAACGGCAGGTCCCGGCGGAGCAGTGCGGCGATCTGCTGGTGCAGGACCGGCTCGGCAACTGGACCTATCAGTTCGCGGTGACGGTGGACGACATGCGGCACAGGGTGGACCTGGTGGTGCGGGGGGAGGACCTGCTCGAGTCCACGGGGCGACAGATCCGGCTGGCGCGGATGCTCGGCAGGTCAGTCGCGCCCCGCTATCTGCATCATCAGCTGATCCTCAAGCCGGGGGGCGAGAAGCTGAGCAAGTCGAGCGGGGATACTGGAATCCGCGAGCTGCGGGCGATGGGGCTCTCGCCGTCGCAGGTTACCGATCGCGCAGCGTTCCTGTCCGGAATGTCCTCGGGGGAGCACGCACTCCGCCCCGCGGATCTTTCCGCAATCATCACGGCGGCAATCGGAGCGTAGGGCGGGCCCCCCTATTCCTCCACCAGCACCGGCTGGGGAACCAGGCGGCTCGGCGGGCCGTCCGGGAATGGATACCAGTAATGCACCGTGCTGTCGGACGCGAGAATGCCATAGGCCCCAGTCCCCACTGCCAGGTCGAGCCACGAGTGGCTGGGCGCCAGAGGGGACGGCGTGACGCTGATGAATCCGTCGCAGCAGTGGGGCTTGTAGCCCCAGATGTGGAGGCCGCCATCGGTCCCGAGCGCCATCACCGTCTCCGCCCGGTCCGCAACGCGTGCAAACCCGCCTCCTTCGAGGCGCGGATACTGCACCGGGGTTGTCGATGCCGTGCCATTGAGGAAGGGCCCCCAGCATACCACGCTTGATCCGCTCGCAAGGCGCCCGCACTGGTTCCACCAGCCCACCGTGACCTCGACGACCGGCGGGATGCCGGGTACCGGCTGGGGCACGTTGTAGTCGCCCTCGATGCCCGCTCGCTGAGCGCCATCTGGGCCGGCAGCCCAGCAGTGCACGACGAACTCAAGCGACACGGCGCACGCCCGGTCCGAGCCGCTCACCGATATGTCGCGCCATCGCCGGCTCGACTCGACCTTCACGGGGACCAGGGTGTTGGCGCCTCCTGCAGGTCCGATGATCCGGCCCCAGCACCACGCCTCACCTACGGTCGTGACCGCACAGGCGAGCGAGCCGTCGATGTCGATGTCGACGACCGAAAGACCTGTTGCGGCGCGCACCGGAACCGGGCTGCCTTCGATCGTCCCATTGCCGAAGATGCCGGCGTCAGTGCCGAACGCGCCCTGATTGGCGCCCCAGCACCAGAGAGCGTGATCGAGCGCGATCGCGCAGGTCGTCGCGTAGCCGGCAGCGATGCTCCGGAAACGCAGCGCAGTGAGCACCGGCCGGGCGGCATCCGCAGGTTGGGTCGTGCCGTCGCCGAGCTGGCCGTAGAAATTCTGGCCCCAGCACCAGGCACGGCCCTCGGCGTCGAGGGCGCACATGTGGCTGGATGCCGAGGCATTCATGAGCGCGACTGCCTTGAGCGCGGCTTCGCGAACTGCGGTGAGCGCGAAGATCGCGCGATCGTCGAAACCTTTCGCAGCCGCATGGAACTGCTGCGCCCCCGCCGTGAATCCGAGCACCGCGATGGCGCGGGCGATCCCTTCGCGATTCGTCACCGGCTCGACCGGTATGGCTCGCGCGGTTTCGTCCTCGCTCGACCAGGTGACCGGGACGTCCGCCAGCGGCTGCCCGCCGTCCCCGATCACTCGCACGACGAGCCACTCCGGCAGTGTGTCGAGCACGGCGCCCGACTGTCCGCCTCCGGAGACCGCGACCACGTGCGGCACGGGTTCCTTCGGCCCTACGGTGTCGCTGCAGGCGAGGACGAAAGCCATGGCGAGCGGGGTGACGGCCGCGATCGGGTGTCGGATCGTCATGGCACCGGGACCGGATGGAGTTCGAAGGATGCTGCATCCACGGGACTGGTGAGCGGCCCGAGCGAGAACACGACGCTGTCCCGCGCCGAGATGGCGTGAAGGCCATTGGCGACGGAGACGTCGCTCCATTCGATACCGGGGAACAGGAGCGCGGGCGGCCCCTGACCCACGCTCGGATCGCAGCAGTCGGACGGCCAGACCCACAGCTGCCCCGCGGCATCGATGGCGGCTCGGGCATACCCGTCGCTGACGAACTTTCGTACGCCCGAGCCGAGTCGGAAGGAGACGGGTCCGGGTTGTGGATCGCCGGCTCCGAGACCCCAGCATACGCCGGTTCCCGTTCCGTCAAGTGAAATGCCGCACGGCCCGTAGGCTCCGACCGAGATGTCGGCGAGCGCGCCCACGATCTCGACCCGGAGAGGCACGTTGTCCGGCCCGGCTTCCGGAGGGACGCCGATCGCAAGCCATCGATCGAAGTCGGTATCCGTCCAGCAGTAGGCACGGAAATCGGCGGCTACCACGCAACGGAAATCCTGGCTCACCGCGATCTCGTGCCACGGGCCATCGCCGCTGATTTCCGCCGGCACCTCTGCGGAGAATCCGGTGCCGTTTCCCAGGGCGCCGTGCGCATCGCCCCAGCAGTACCCACGCGCATCCAGCGTCACGCCGCAGGCGAACCTGTATTCGAGGTCGAAATCGCGAAGCAGCAGCCCGGAGGCAGCGCGGACGGCACACTGCTCGATTCCGTGGTGCCGTTCCCGAACACGCCGCGCAGGATCGGGCCGGTATAGCCATTGGCGCCCCAGCACCAGAGCTCGCCCGACGAGGTGAGGGCGCACGTGTTGAAAGGGTCGCCGAAAATGCGCGCGAAGTGGCAATCGCCGACGACCTTGCGCGGGAGGCTCGATGCCTCGGTCGATCCATCCCCGAGCTTGCCGGCATGATTTCCACCCCAGCACCATGCGAGGCTGTCCACGCCGAGCGCACACATGTGCTCGCCACCCACGCTGCCGTATGTCGATCCCTCCATGATGCCGATGGCCTTGAAACCGACGACGGGGCCGGCCGAGGCCGTGAACTCAGCTGGTGTATCCTCTCCGGCGACGTTCGCCGTGGCCGACTGCGCTCCCGATTCGAATCCGAGGATCCAGACCGCGCGAGCGCGGCCGTCGGCGTCGGTGGTCGGGGTCTGCCGGACGAGCCGCGCCGCGACATCCCCGGTACTCCACGAGACCGTCCGCCCTGCCACCGGCTTCCCCTCGTCGTCCACCACCGTGATCTCGAGCGGCAGCGCGAGCGTGTCGAGCGCGGCCCCGGACTGCTCATTGCCGCCCGTGATCGTCACGTGGGGAGCGGGTTCGGGCGGGACGATGTCACTCGCGCAGCCAGGGAGCGATGCGCCGGCGAGGAGGAGCCAGCGTGACCGGAAGCTCATCGAAAGCCTCATGTCGTGTCCTGGTGATTCACGGCAGCGGGACCGCCAGGACGATGACCTTGGCCGGGGTGAAGTCCCGGGTATCGAGAAACTCGTAAACGACGCTGTCGCGCGCCGAGATTGCGTACAATCCATGGGCGACCGACGCGCTGCTCCAGGAAGTGCCGGGGTAGAGCCTGGAGGGAACTTCGCTGATGGTCCCGTCGCAGCAGTCGAACGCTCGTCCCCACGCCCACACTTCCCCGGCTCCGTCGATCGCAACCCCGGTGCCGCCCTCGGACAGGATGGTGCGAATCGAGGAGGGAAGACGGATCCAGCTCGGCCCGGGAGGATCCAGTACGGGGTTGCCCAGGTAGTCCCAGCCCCAGCAAACACCGGTGGCCGCCCCGTCGACGGAAATGGCACACTGGTTCCAGATACTGACGGAGAGCCCCGTGCCGCCAATCAGGACATCGACCGGGAGCGGCGTATTCATCGGCCCTGCATCGGAATCGACACCGATCCACTCCGGCCACTCTTCGCTCGAGATCCTGGAGGTCGTCCAGCAGTAAACCCTCCAGCTCTCGGCGATGCCGCACCGGCGGTCGTCCCCGGGGGCAATTTCGCGCCAGCGGATTCCTCCTGCCACCTCGAGGGGAAGGTTCGATGGTCCGGCAAAATCCCCGCTGCCGAGCCAGCCGGAGCCCCAGCAGTAGCCCCGGGCATCCGTCGTGACACCGCAGGCCACCCCGGGCTCCATGTCGAATTGCGCGAGCGTGAGTCCCGAGGCGCCGGGGACCGGCACGAGACTTGGCGCGAGCGACCCATTGCCGAACATCCCCGCGTTGCCCGCGCTCGAGACATGGTTGAGCCCCCAGCACCAGAGCGCGCCTGCCGCGGTGAGCGCACAGGTCGCGTCTCCGGTGCCGGCGATGCTCCTGAATCGGATGTTGCCCGCAACTTGCCGCGGGATGTCGGACGAGACCGTAGTGCCGTCGCCGAGCTGGCCGAAGCGATTGTCTCCCCAGCACCATGCGAGGCTATCGACGCCGAGCGCGCACATGTGGCCCCAGCTCAAGCCTCGCATGAGCGCGATGGCCTTGAAGCCGGGCCTCGGGTGCGCCGTCAACTCGAATTCCGCGACCTCGTCGAATCCGGCCGCGAGCGCCGTAACGACATGTCGTCCAGGATTGAACCCGAGGACCACCAGTGCGCGCGCGTGGCCGCTTGCCGTCGTGACCGGATCGACGGGCACGATCCGGAACGTTTCGTCGGCCGACGACCAGGTCACCGGCTGCCCGGCAAGCGGCGTCCCGGCATCGTTGACGAGACGAACGACCAGGTGCTCCGGTAGCGTGTCCAGCGTGTACGCCGATTGCCCGCTGCCGCCGGTGGCCAGGGCATTCACTACCGGGCCCTTCGGCGCCACGGAATCGGCGCAGGCCCCGAGCAGGACGATGGCGACGGCAGAACGGGCCAATCCGACGGATGGCAACATCGCGACGGCTCCGGCTGGATGGGTGGGGGTTTCAGGCGGTGACGTCGGAAGCCCCGGCCGATCGCACAGCTCCGCTTCCGCGATCCCCTCGCCACGGCTAAGATTGCGGCTCCACCCCGATCACCCAATCCGGAGCTCCAGTTCCCATGGCCGCTGACGCCCCCCGGCGCGGTATCCCGCTGCATACCAAGATCCTGCTCGGGCTCTTCCTCGGAGCGCTCGCCGGCGTGACGGCGAACCTGATGGCGCGCAACCATCCGACGCTCCTCTGGATCGTGGACAACATCGCGTACCCGGTGGGGCAGGTGTTCCTGCGGCTCCTCTTCATGATCGTGGTGCCGCTCATCTTCACGTCCATCAGCCTCGGCGTGGCCTCGCTGGGCGACCTCGGCAAGGTGGGCCGCATCGGCGGGAAAACGCTCGGCTTCTTCCTCGCCACCACCGGGCTCGC
>JBLNHD010000140.1:0-6049 GCA_050268825.1 Gemmatimonadota bacterium | reverse complement strand
GATCGCGGCCTCTCCTGCGCCCGCCGCGGCGCAGGAGGGCCTGCTCGTCGTCGCCCATGGCGCGGGCGCGGAGTGGAATGCGCGCGTCCGGGAAACCGTGGCGCAGGTCGAGTGGGAGGGGCCGGTGGGGATCGCCTTCCTCATGGGCGAGGAGAAGGAATCGGCGGGGTGGAACACCGCGGTCGCGGACCTCGCGGCGCGGGGAGCGCAGCGGATCGTGGTGGTGCCGCTGATGGTGTCGAGCTACGGCAGCCACTATCGCCAGATCCGCTACTACGCGGGGGAGCTCGCCGAGCTGCCCGGGGAGCTCGCATCGCACGACCATGGGACGCATGCATCGCCCCCGGTTCCGATGCGCGTGACGGCAGCGCTCGACGACGCGCCGGAGCTCGCCGCAGCCCTCGGCGCGCGCTGGGCGGAGCTCGATGCAGCCGACCGCCGGCGTCCGCTCCTTCTCGTGGCGCACGGACCGAACGACTCCGCCGACGCGATCGAGTGGGTCCAGAACATCAGGGCCGTGAGCGAAGGTCTCCGCGCCCGCACGCGCAGCGACCTGCATGTCGCGCTCCTGCGCGACGATGCGCCGCCCGAGGTGCGCAAGGCCGCAGTGGCTGCGATGCGCGACACCGTGCTCGCCATGGCGGCACGCGCAGCGGATTCCGTAGTCGCGATGCCGGTCATGATCTCCGCAGGGTCGATCACGCGGGTGAAGATTCCCGCCGACCTCGACGGGCTCCCGATCCGGTATCGCGCCGAGCCACTGGCCCCGCGGGTCGAGCTTGCGCGGTGGATCGAGCGGAGCGCGAGGGAGTCAGCGACGCGCGGGGGGGCAGACGTCGGGCAGGACCAGATCGGCGTCCACGCTCACTGACGACGCACGGCAGGTTCGAGCAGCTCGAGCCGCCCGGCGTCCGCGTCGAGCCGGGCGCGAACGCCGATCGGCAAGGTCCACTGGTCGTCGATGTGTCCGATGGGAAATCCCATTGCAACGGGCACGCCGAGCGGTGCGAGGTAGTGCGCCAGCACCCGGTCGAACCCCAGGGCGCCGTCGGCACCCCGACGGCCCATCTCGGTGAACTGCCCCACCACCACGCCGGCAATGCCCTCGAGCGCGCCGGCGAGTCGCAGGTGCGAGAGCATCCGGTCGATGCGGTAGACCTCTTCGCCCACATCCTCGAGGAAGAGGATCGCGCCGCGCAGGTCCGGCATGAAGCGGGTGCCTACGAGGCATTGGAGCAGGCTGAGGTTGCCTCCGACGAGCCGTCCTTCGGCCACGCCGGCCGCGAGCGCGACGATGCGGTGCTCCCGCGGCACGAGCATCCCGCCCGCGACCGGCAGCGGCTCGAGGAGTCCGGGCGCCTCCGGCTGCATGAGCACGCGTTCGAAGTGCACGCGCGAGAAGGCGGTCAGTCCATGGCGCGCGATGGGTCCGTGGAACGTCGGGACCCCGGACTCCCGGTGGAGCGCTACGAGCAGCGCCGTGATGTCCGAATAGCCGATCACCGGCCTCGGACGGCTCGCGAACGCGGCGACGTCGACCTGATCGAGAATGCGAGTGATGCCGAAGCCACCGCGGATGCACCAGACCGCGTCGATCTCCGGGCTCGCGAGGGCATGGTTGAGGTCGGCGACGCGCTCGGAATCGGTGCCGGCGAGATAGCCGTGATGGGCGTCGGCGTGCCGGCCAAGGTGGGGGACGCAGCCGAGCGCGCGGACGAGCTCCTCGGCGCGCCGCAGGTCGTCCTGCTCGAGGAGCGGGCCGGCCGGCGCAACGAGCGCGATACGTGCACCTGGCACCAGCATCCGGGGAAGCGTCATCGTTTTGACCCCATTGGCCCGCGGGTGTATTCTTTCCGAGTCCCTGCAACCTGGAGCACGGCAGTGCGCGCTTCGCAGCCCGCGTTGCTCGCCGCTGGTCGTGTGATCGCTGAAACGCGCGACGAAATGGTCGCCGAGTGGCTGGATCGTCTCGGTGACCGCGTCGCTGCCGCCCCCACGATACCGCGTCCGACGGTCGAGCGGGAGTTCCGCCTGATCATCGAGGTTCTGTCCGAGATGGTCGGCCCGCTTCGTCGCGAGGTCCGCGCCGTCTGGCAGGATGTCTGCCGCCACTACGGCCGTGTCGCCTCGGCGCGCGGGCTCGCGGCGGGCGAAGTGGTCGAAGAGCTGCTCCACCTGCGCGATCTCCTCACCCGCCAGCTCGCACCGGTCCTCGCCGCCATGCGAGCCCGCCAGGGGATGGCGATCATGCTGCGCCTCAACCGCGTGCTCGACCACGGCGTGGCCGTGGCCGTCATCGGCTACACCGATGCGCTCGTGGCATCATTGATCGGGCGCGACGGAGTGCCCTACAGCGGCTCCGAAATCGATCCCGACGAGATCGAGCGCCAGCTCGACTCGTTCGAAGCCGCGCTGGCCGCCGTCAGCCGCCGCACTTAACCGCGACGCCGATGGCGCTCGCGGAGCTCCTCCCCGCCCTGCCCTGGGCGGTGCCCTTTCTCGCCTTCATCCGGCTCGCGGACCTGCGGCCCGCCCTTGCGGCCGAGCCTCCGGCCGATCCGCACGCACACCGCGTTTCCGTCATCATCCCCGCCCGGAACGAGGCGGCGACGATCGAGACCGTCGTCCGGTCGGTGCTCGCCACGGCGCATGCCAACGTCGAGGTCCTCGTCGTCGACGATCGCTCCACCGACGCGACGGCGGCGATCGTCGCGCGCATCGCGGCGGAGGACCCGCGCGTGCGCCTCGTCCCCGGCGCCGAGCTCCCCGCAGGATGGTATGGGAAACCCTGGGCGTGCGTGCAGGGATGGCGCGCGGCCACGGGCGACGTGCTCCTCTTCACCGATGCCGACACGCGGCACATGCCGCGGCTTCTCCCGCATGCGCTCGGTGCGCTCGACGCCGGACGCGGGCACCTCATCACCGTCAACCCGCATCAGCGATGCGAGAGCTTCTGGGAGCGGGTCGTCATGCCGCAGGTGTGGCTGCTGCTCGGCGTACGGTACCACCCCGCGGCCGTGAGCCGTGCACGGCGCGGGCGCGACGTCATCGCCAACGGGCAGTTCATCCTGATGCGCCGCAGCACGTACGAGGAGATCGGCACGCACGAGGCGGTACGCGCCGAGGTGGCGGAGGACCTGGCGCTGGCGCAACTCGTCCATGCGCGCGGTCTCCGCGTCTGGTTCGCCTTCGCGACGCGGCTGATGGAGACGCGGATGTACCACGACCTTCCCCATATCGTGGAGGGATGGTCCAAGAACATCTATCTCGGGGGGCGCCGCTCGTTCCCGGACGAGCCGCTGCTCGCGGCGCTCGTCCCCGTGGCACTCGGCGGAGCGATGATCTTCTGGCTGCTGCCGGTCACGGCGCTCGCGCTTGCGCTCGCGGGGGTGGTGGGGGAGGCGCTGCTGCTCCCGGCACTGGCCGCCATCGGCATCTCGACCCTGTTCTGGTCCGTGGTATCGCTGGGCATGCGCATACCGGCATGGTATGGCCTGGCGTATCCGCTGGGGGCGCTCGTGGTCCTCTTCATCGTGGCGCGCTCCACGTGGCGCGGCGCCGGGAAGATCGAGTGGAAGGGACGATCGTACGGCAGCGCTGCAGACGCACCGCCACGGTGATCAGTTCGTTTCGAGGACTTCCCGCACCTTGAGCGCCAGTTCTTCCGCGGTCCACGGCTTCCGGAGCAGCGGCGGCGGTACCTCGCCGGGTTCCGCGATCTCGACCATTTCCGGCGGCGTGCCGCCATACCCGCTCGAGAAGAGAAACTTGGCCTGGTGGCCTTCGGCGCGAAGCGCTTCGTAAAGCGCGCGACCGTTGCGCCTGGGCATCATGATGTCGGACAGCACGAGATCCACGCGCGCGCCGCCGCGAAGCGTGTCGAGCGCCTCGTCGCCGTCGGCGGACTCGAGCACGGTGTACCCGAGCCGCTGGAGGATCCGGACGGCGGCCCGGCGAAGTCCCGGCTCGTCCTCCACCACGAGGAGCGTCTCCGATCCGCGGGGCAGCTGCATCGGTGCCTGCGCGGGGGGGCTTGGCCGGCGCACGCGCGCGACGCCGGGCAGCCGGATCGCGACCGTGGTTCCCGAGCCGCGCGCGCTGGCCAGCTCGATCGAGCCCTGCTGCTGCCGGACGAGGCCGTACACCATGGCCAGTCCGAGGCCGCTGCCCAGCTCGGGCGGCTTGGTCGTGAAGAAAGGATCGAACACTCGGGCACGCACCTCTTCGCTCATCCCGTGACCGGTGTCCTCGACGACGAGCCAGCCGTGCAATCCCTCCGGCGCGCGCGCGCCCGCAGGCGCGTCGCGCGACACCGTCACGATCAGGCGCCCGCCTCCCGGCATCGCATCCCGCGCGTTGGTGGCGAGGTTGATGAGAATCTGCTCGAGCGCCACCTGGTCGACCTGAACGCCGACGCCCTGCGCGGCGCCGCGCCGCTCGACGGCGATGTTGCTCGGCAGGAGCCGTCGCAACGTGCCGAGGATCTCGTCGACCACCACGGCGAGGTCGAGCGGCTCGATCTGCAGCGGTGACTGCCGGCTGAAACCCAGGAGTTTCCGGATCATCTCCGCGCCGCGGTGTGCCGCGCGGCGCACTTCGGCCAGATCGGCGTGCACGCCCTCGAGCTCCGCCGGCACCGCCTGCCGGGCCAGGTCCGCGTTGGCCACGACCGTGGCAAGGACGTTGTTGAGGTCGTGCGCGATTCCCCCGGTCAACTGCCCGACCGCTTCCATCTTCTGCGCCTGCCGGAGCTGTTCCTCGAGCGCGCGGCGCTCGCTCACGTCCCGTACCACGCTCTGGATCATGCCGTCCTCGCGGAGGCGCGAGGAGATCTCGACCGGGAGATAGGTGCTGTCCTTGCGCCGCAGTCGGGCGGCTTCGAGCACCGTCCTTCCCTGTGCGAGATCGTCGGTCAGCGGATCGCCCGGTGGATCACCTGGCGCGCGCAGGTCGGCGGGCCGCAGCGCGAGGAGCTCGGCGCGCGCGTAGCCGAGCATCTCGCAGCCCTTCGCATTCACGTCCAGGTACCGCCCCCCCGGCTCGGCGAGGAAGATTCCGTCCGACGCCTCGTCCAGGAGGGTGCGATAGCGCCGCTCGCTCCGCACCTGCGCGCGCCAGGCGATCCGCAGCGTCGAGTAGAGGAGCGCAGCGGTGCCCGCGATGAATCCGATGCCCTTGTAGGTCTGGAACCTCGTGATCGCATCGGCGCCGATGGGACCGGCAACCGCCTCGGCGGCACGATCGGAAAAGAGGATCCACGCCGCGCCTCCCACGAAATAGAGGAGGGCGATCGATCCCGGCGTCAGGTAGTCATGTGCCCGCAGCCCGGCTCCCGGCCAGCGCATCCGGATCTCCTGCGTCGTACCGCGCCTTTGCGCGGGTGAATGGTTACCGGTGGAAGGCGGCATGGTGAGAGCGTGCGGTGTCTCCAGCCCGGACACCGATGTCCCTCGATTCAGTTCTCGGGGCCACGCACGGCCTGACCGATCTTCCACGGCTCGTCGCCGAGCTTGGACACGAACCGCTGTGGGAGGAATTGCCTCCCTGGGCCGACGCGCGTCGCGCTGCCACCGTCGGCCGGCACGGACGCTTTCTCTGGATCGGCGCGGAGAGTGGCCGGCCAGTCAGCGAAACCGCCCGCGCGCTCGCGCGGCGCTTTTCGAGTAACGGATGTGCTGCAGGGGTCCTTGTAGTCTACCCACCCACTCGCGAATTGGGGATAGCGGCCGGCCTCGGAGAACCCGTCGTGCTCCGCCTTCCCCTGGACGCACCCGGCCCGGTCCCGCTCGCGTCCCTGCGGCGGCTCGCCGGCATCCCGGTCATGCCGGCCGCGGCCTACGCCGCTCGCGCAGCGGAAGCGCTGGGTGGCCAGGGGGTGGGACCCGAATTCTTCCGCCAGTTTCGCACGGTCGTGGAGCTCGCCGCAAACGCCGTGTCCGGCGCCAGGCTCGGCGATCCCGCCCACCGGCGCACGCTCGGGCTGCTGCAGCTCACGCGCGTGCTCTTTCTCTACTTCGTGCAGAGCCGCGGTTGGCTCGACGGGCGGCCG
>JBLNHD010000139.1:0-4954 GCA_050268825.1 Gemmatimonadota bacterium | reverse complement strand
CGATCCGCCTGCTGAGATCCGGCGGAGCCTCGGCCACGCGCCATTCGCCCCGGCGGATGTCCGCCGTGTCCGGCAGGAAATCGAGCTGCCCGCCCGCGCTCAGCTCCCGGAGGCGATCCGCCCGGCGCTCGAGCGCCGCGTCGATCCGCGGGCCGAACCGGCGACCGAGGTCCGCAAGAAAGTCGAGGGCGCCGTCGGTGAGGATCTCGGCGTGACGCTCCCCGGTGGGCGCGTCCGGAGCGACGCCCGTCCGCCGCGCCCGGGTGGATGCACTGTGGCTCATGTCGGTTGTCCGGACCGTCGCAAACGGCCCGCCAGAGCGAGTAGTGGTTCGGAATTCGGACCCGTGACGACCTGAGGCCCTGCAACGATAGCGCCGCCGGTGGCCCGGGGCGGTGACGCCGCACACCTGAGCCGGCCCCACCCGGCGCCCGCCGGCCTCGTTATCTTTCTCCCCGACTTCGAAACCGAGCGAGTTCAGTGACCAGCGATTCCCGATACAGCAACGAACCCGATTCCGGCGCCGCGTCGATCCATACGCCCGGCGGCATGGCCGAGCCGGCCGCCGAGCAGGGTCTGGCGGCCGAAGTGGCCGATATCGCCTCGACCGACATGGCCGCGACCCCGTCCTCCCGCCAGGAATCGACGCAGCCGTCGTTCGGCGAGGGGCGCGACGCCGAGCTCGAGGCCAGCCGTGATCGGTACCTCCGGCTCGCCGCCGAGTTCGACAATTACAAGAAGCGCGTGGCGCGCGAGCGGCTCGAGCAGTCGGACCGCGCGCAGGCGCATCTCATCGGGCGGCTCCTCGAGGTGATCGACGACCTCGATCGGCTCAGCAACGACACCAACACGCCCGCCGACGCGCTTCGCGAGGCGGTCGAGATGATCGAGCGGAAACTGCGCAAGGAACTCGAGGCGGCCGGGCTCGAGCGCATCGATCCGACCGGGCAGTCGTTCGATCCGCAGCTCCACGAGGCCGTCGCCGTGACTCCGTCGCCCTCGGCCGACCGGGACAACACCGTCAGCGCAACGTTCCAGACCGGCTATCGGCTCAAGAGCACGCTCCTGCGCCCGGCCCGGGTGCAGGTCTTCCAGAACCAGGACTGACGTGGCTGCCCGGGACTTCTACCAGATCCTCGGCGTTCCCGACACCGCCAGCGCGGACGAGATCAAGAAGGCCTACCGCCGGCTGGCCAAGCAGTACCACCCGGACGCCAATCCGAACAATCCGCAGGCGGCCGAGCGCTTCAAGGAAATCTCCGAGGCGCACGCCACCCTGGCCGACGCGGACAAGCGGAAGCAGTACGACCAGATGCGCCGGCTCGGCGCATTTGATCCGGCCATGCGCCGCTCTCCGGCCGGCGCCGGGCGGCCGGGCGGCCCCACCGCCGAAGACTTCGAGTTCAACGACATCGGCGGGTTCGGGCTCGGCGACATCTTCTCGTCGATCTTCGGGCGTGGGCGGCGCGAGGATCCGCGCGGCGAGAACCTGGAGGCGGTGGTGGAGGTGCCGTTCCGCGTGGCCGCGCTGGGTGGCAAGATTCCGGTGACGCTCCCCGTGACCGAGCCGTGCCGCACCTGCAGCGGCTCGGGCGCAGCACCCGGTGCGACGACCTCGACCTGCACCGAGTGCAACGGACGGGGCACCATCGCCTTCGGTCAGGGCGGCTTTGCGGTGAACCGGCCCTGTCCGAAGTGTCGCGGCCGCGGCACGATCCCGTCGGTGCCCTGTCCCACCTGTCGCGGGGCTGGCGAGGTGCGCACCGAGCGCAAGGTGATGATCACGGTGCCGCAGGCCACCGAGTCGGGAACCAAGGTGCGCCTCAAGGGTCAGGGCCAGCCGGGCCGGGGTGGCAAGCCTGCCGGCGACCTCATCGTCACGTTCGAGGTGCAGCCCGACCGATTCTTCCATCGCGACGGCCTCGACGTCGTCTGCGAGGTTCCGATCAACATGGTCCAGGCCGTGCTCGGCACGCGGCTCAAGGTGCGGACGCTGGAGGGGAAGAGCGTGGTGCTCCGGGTGCCACCCGGCACGCAGCCGGGACGCAAGTTCCGCATCAAGGGGCAGGGAATTGCCAAGGGAGACCGCCGCGGCGACCAGCTGGTGGCGGTCACGGTGTCGCTTCCGGAGAAACTCACGCCGGAAGCGGAGGAGGCCCTCAAGGAATTCGCCGACAAGGCGGGAATGCCGCATTGAGGCGCGCGCGGCGGAGTGTCGGTCACTCCGCCGCGTCGCCGAATCGCGCTACACCTGCGCCGCCGCGGCGCCCGACCGCCGTGCCATTTCCATCAGTGCCGTCTGCGCCGTCACCGGTGGCTCGCCGGGTGCCGCCGTCCGCCGAACGTAGCTCCCGTCCCCGCGCAGGTCCCAGGCCTGCTGGTTGTCCCGCCACATCAGCTCGATCGACTGCATGACCATCTGCCGGTGCGTCGGATCCTCGAGCGGCGCCACTGCCTCGATGCGCCGGTCGAGATTCCGCGGCATCCAGTCGGCCGACCCGATGTAGACTTCGAGCGCTCCGCCGTTCGCGAAGCAGAACGCGCGGGAATGCTCGAGGTAGCGTCCGACGACGCTGATCACGCGGATGCGGTCGCTCACCCCGGGCAGGCCGGGGCGGAGGCAGCAGATGCCGCGCACCACGAGGTCGATCTCCACCCCTGCGCGTGACGCAGAGTAGAGCGCCGCGATGATGTCGGGATCCACCAGGGAATTCATCTTCGCGAGGATCCGCGCCTCGTGGCCCGCGCGGGCGTGCTCGATCTCGCGCTGGATCAGCTCGAGGAAGCGCTGGCGCATCCCGCGCGGGGCCACGATGAGCTTCCGGTAGCCCGCCGGCGTCCCGAAGCCCGTGAGGACGTTGAAGAGGTCGGTCAGGTCGGCGGAGAGGTCCTGATCGGTGCTGAAGAGGCCGAAGTCGGTATAGATGCGCGCAGTCTTCGGGTTGTAGTTGCCGGTCCCGATGTGCACGTAGCGGCGCATCACTCCCGCCTCCCGGCGCACCACGAGCATCACCTTGGCGTGGGTCTTGAGTCCCGTGACGCCGTAGCTCACGTGCACCCCCACGTCCTCCAGCCGCTGCGCCCAGCGGATGTTGTTCTCCTCGTCGAAGCGCGCCTGCAGCTCGATGAGGCACGCCACCTGCTTGCCGCGCTCGGCCGCGTGCGCCAGCAGCCGCGCGATGCTCGAGTCGCCGCCCGTTCGATAGAGCGTCAGCTTGATGGCGACCACGTCGGGATCGTTCGCGGCCTCCGCGATGAACGCCTCGACCGACGTGGCGAAATTGTCGTAGGGGTGGTGCACCAGCAGGTCCCCCTCGCGCAGCACGTCGAAGAAGCTCCGACCGGGCGTGATCCGGTGCGGAGTCACGGCATGGAAGGGGAGGTCCCGGAGATCGGCGATCTCCAGCATGCTGAGCGAGAGCAGGTCGGCGGTATCGAGCAGGCCGCCCGTCTCGTACACATCTTCGGCCGTGAGTGGCATGGCCGGCTGCTCCTGCTCGTCGTTGAATTCGGCGAGGAGCAGCTGCCGGAGCGTGGACGGCATCGACGACTGGATCTCGACGCGTACGACCTCGCCGAACCGGCGGTTCCGCACCTCCTCCTGGATCTGCAGCAGCAGGTCTTCCGCGTCGTCGTGGTCCAGCTCCATCTCGGTGTTCCGGGTGATCCGGAAGAGGTACGACCCGAGGATCTCGATGCCGGGGAAGAGGGCGTCGAGGTTCGAGGCGATCAGGTGCTCGAGCGGGACGAAGCGTCCCGGCGTCGGGAGCGGCACCCACCGGGGCAGGATCTTGGGCACCTTGACCCGCGCGAATCGCTCCTCGCCGTCCTGGCCGCGGAGCACGACGGCCAGCGAAAGGCTCAGGTTCGAGATGTACGGGAACGGATGCCCCGGATCCACCGCCAGGGGCGTGAGCACGGGGAAGACGTTCTCCCGGAAATAGCGCGCGAGGTGCTCGCGATCCGCGATCGCGAGCTCCCCCACGTCGGTGATCAGCTCCACCCCATGGTCCGCCAGGCTCGGCAGGATCTCCTCCATGAGCACCCGGTAATGCCGGCGGGTCAGCTCGTCCACCACGACGGCGATGGCGCGGAGCTGCTCCTCCGGCTTCATCCCGTCCGCCGTCCGCTCGCTCACCCCCGCCGCGCATTGCCGACGGAGGCCGGCCACACGCACCTGGAAGAACTCGTCGAGATTGCTGCTGAAGATGGCGGCGAACTTGAGCCGCTCGAGGAGCGGCGTGCGCGCCGACTCCGCCTCGTGCAGCACGCGCCGGTTGAACTCGAGCCACGAGAGCTCGCGGTTCAGGTAGAGCGACGGGTGATGCAGGTCGACGTCGCTCGACGCCTCGACGGCCAGATGCAGGTCGGTCACCGTTTCGCCTCGTTCCCCAGGAACAGTGCGAGGATAGTGCTCGCGACTCCGACGATGATGCCTCCGAGGAGCGCGGCGACGAACCCGTCGACCGTGAACCCGAGGTCCCACCGCGCAGACAGCCACGCGGTGGCAAGCAGCATCAGGGCGTTGATCACGAGCGTGAAGAGCCCCAGCGTCAGCACGACGAGGGGACAGGTGAGAATGGTCAGCAGCGGGCGGAGCAGGGTATTGACGGCCCCGAACACGAGCCCCACCAGCAGGAAGCGTCCGACACTCCCCTCGAAGCGGATGCCGGGAACCAGCCACACGGCGGCATAGAGCGCCAGCGTGTTCAGCGCGAACCGCGCCAGGGCGCCCATCAGGAACGCGGCTCCGCGAGGTGCGTGTCCAGCCAGTCGAGCACCGTCCCCCACCAGACTCGCCGGTTCCTCGGCTTCACGACGAAGTGATCCTCGTCCGGGAAGTAGAGGAACTTCGCCGGCACGTTCCTGAGCCGGGCGGCGGTGAACGCCTGATAGCCTTCGGACACGTCGACCCGGTAGTCGTTCTCGCTGTGCACGATCAGCAGGGGCGTGG
>JBLNHD010000138.1:0-6258 GCA_050268825.1 Gemmatimonadota bacterium | reverse complement strand
GCCTTTTCCCGCGACAAGAAGGCGCGCGGCCAGGTCCCGGGATTCGCCTTCCTCGACGCCCCGGGCCGTGCCACGACGGCCCAGAGCGACTGGATCACCCCCGTCCACCCCGAAGTTCTCCACCGGATCCTGCCCACCCTCCGGGTGTAAAGCGGTTATCCACTCCTGTGTGGAAAGTGGACGGCATTCTGAACGCGCTGCGAACGAACGATTTGTGATGTGGACAACGCTTTTTCATTGACAGAATAGCGCTTTTTCCCCATATTCCACCGTCCGCACATACGCGGCGCCGCCGCGCGCCACGCTCCGCAATCAGATCAGGCTGGTCCAACTCCATCGGGGTTCGTTCATGCCGCGTGTCACTGCCCGGAAGGTTCGCCGCCCGGTTGTCCGCTCGTCGGCGCCCGCCGGATCGTTCGACCAGTACCTCCACGACATCCAGAAGCTCCCCATGATCACCGACGTGCAGGAAGAGCGGCGGCTCGCCCGGCTCGCCCTGCGCGGAGACCAGGAAGCGGCGGAGCGGCTCGTCACCGCCAACCTGCGCTTCGTGATCTCGTACGTGAAGCGGTATCAGGGACACGGCCTGGAGCTCTCCGAGCTCGTGGCGATCGGCAACGAAGGCCTCCTCAAGGCCGTCCGGAAGTTCGACCCCGACCATGGCGTCAAGTTCATCTCGTATGCCGTCTGGTGGGTCCGCCAGGCGGTCCTGAAGGCCCTCGCCGAACAGACACGCACCGTCCGCATTCCCCTCAACCAGAACGCCGCGCTCATCAAGATGTCCCGGGTCGAAGGCCTCCTCGCGCAGGAGCTGGGCCGGGGCGCGTCGGACGGCGAGCTCGCCATCGCGTTGAGCGACACGGTGGACAACATCCGCGCCGCGCGCCGCATGAGCACCATCGAGGTCTCGCTCGACGCACCGGTCGAGCGGCAGGACAAGGCGGGCACCACCTTCGGCGAGCGCGTTGCCGGCACCGCCGGCGCGGACATCGAGGAGAAGACGGACGCGAAGCTCCGCCGCGAGTTCATCGACCGCCTCTTTGCCCGCCACCTCACCCCGCGCGAGCGGAAGATCCTCTCGCTCTACTACGGCCTCGAGGAAGGCTCCGAAGCCCTCACGCTCGAAAAGATCGGCGAGCTCCTCGGCGTCACGCGCGAGCGCATCCGCCAGATCCGCGAGCGCGCCTTCGAGAAGCTGCGGGACTCGGCGGACGTGCGGATGCTGCAGGGGGTGAGCGGAGCGGCGTAGCGGGTGCAAGCCGTGCGCAGTCGGCAGTACGCAGCAGCCCGAAAATGATGTCATCCCGAGCGCAGCGAGGGATCTGCTCCACCGGTCTCCGGACCCGGCCGAGCAGATCCCTCGATCGCTTCGCCCCCTCGGGATGACATTCCTCCCCCTCCCGCCCTACCTTCCCGCATGCCCCTCGCCGAGCCCAACGCCAGCGCGCTCCTCCTCCTCGTCTTCGGCTCGCTGCTCGCCATCAGCGTGATCTTCAGCCGGGCCACCGAGCGCGTGAGTGTCCCGGTGGTGCTGATCTTCCTCGTGATCGGGATGCTCGCGGGCTCCGAGGGAATCGGCGGGATCGACTTCGACAACTATGCCTTCAGCTACCGGCTCGGCACGATCGCGCTCGCGCTCATCCTCTTCGACGGCGGGCTCAACACGCCCCTCACCGCCGTGCGCCAGGCGATCCGTCCTGCAGCCGTCCTCGCCACCCTCGGCGTGGTGGGCATCGCGGCCGGGCTCGCCGTCGCGGCGCGGCTCCTCGGCTTCCCCTGGCCCGAAGCGATGCTCCTCGGCGCGATCGTGAGCTCGACCGACGCGGCCGCCGTCTTTGCCGTGCTGCGCGGCAGCGGACTGCATCTCAAGAAGCGCGTCGGCGCCACGCTCGAGCTCGAGTCGGGCCTCAACGACCCGATGGCGGTCATCCTTACCATGGTCCTCACCGCCAATCTCATCGGCGGCGAGGCGGCCACGGCATGGTGGGACGTGCCGGCCGACGTGGTCATCCAGCTCGTCGTCGGCGCAGCACTCGGCCTTGCCATCGGGTATGGCGGCCGGAAGCTCATGGCGCATCTCCGGCTGCCGGCGGGCGGCCTCTATCCGGCGCTCACGCTCGCCATCGCGTGCATCGCGTACGCCGTGCCGACGCTGCTGCAGGGCAGCGGCTTCATGGCGGTCTATCTCGCCGGCATCATCCTCGGCAACGGGAACCTGCCGTATCGCGCCGGGCTCTTTCGCGTGCACGACGCGATGGCGTGGCTCAGCCAGATCGTCATGTTCCTCATCCTCGGCCTCCTCGTCTTTCCCTCCGAGCTCCTCCAGGTCGGCTGGATCGGGGTGGTGCTCGCACTCGTCCTCGCCCTCGTCTGCCGGCCGGTCGTGGTCGGCCTGCTGCTGCTGCCGTTCCGCTATCCCGCAAAGGAAGTGGCCTACATCAGCTGGGTGGGCCTCCGGGGCGCGGTGCCGATCGTCCTCGCGACGTACCCGGTGCTCATGCAGGCGCCCGGCGCCGGCCGGATCTTCAACGTCGTGTTCTTCATCGTAGTGCTCAGCGCCATCATCCCGGGGGCCACCGTCGCCTGGCTCACGCGCAAGCTGGGCCTCGGTGCGCGCGAAGTGCCGGCCCCGCCGGCCATCCTCGCCATCGAATCGCGCCAGCGCTTGAACGGCGACATCTCGAGCTACTACGTCGGCGAAGGACTCGCCGTCGCCGGCGCCGAGATCGGCGACCTCGGGCTCCCCGACGGCGCCGCCGTCTCCCTCGTCGTCCGCGGCAACGATCTCATCCCGCCGAAGGACACCACGGTGCTCTGCCCCGGCGACCACGTGTACATCGTGTCGCGACCGGAGGACCGTGGCTTCGTACAGCTGCTGTTCGGGAAGGCGGAGGACGAGTAGCGACGGGTCACGACGCGCCTCAGTGGCGAGCCATTACCGCCGCCACCACCGCGAGCGTCCGTTCAGGCGAGCTTCGAGCGCAGGGCGCGCGGGACCCGCTGAGTGCGCACCCGGTCGCCTCGTGCGGGGCGGCCGGGTGCTGGTCTCGCAGGCGCGTTGTGAGCGGTAGAACGAATTATGACCCGAGTGACATGAGCGCGAACTCCAGCGCCGGAGAGACCGGCGCCCGGCTGCCCCGCGCACGCCTCGTCCTTCTCGGTCAGTCCCGGCGCCCGCCCCGCCACCCCGATTTCACCCATTTCGCCGACTATCTTTCCCCACATGCAGTCCCTCCTCGCCACGCTCGAACGCATCACAGGCCCGCGCTGGGTCCGCCACCGCCGCGCCGAGCTCGCGACGTATGCGATGGATGGTCTTCCCACGCGCGAGTCGCCGCCCGCCGCCGTCGTGATGCCCGGCACCCGCGAGGAAGTCATTGCCGTCGTGCGTGAGCTGCATCGGGCCGGCGTGCCGTGGGTCGCGCGCGGAGCGGGAACGGGGCTCTCCGGCGGCGCCGTCGCAGACCCGGAGGCCGTCATGATCACGCTGACGCGCCTCAACCGGATCCTCTCGATCGATCCGGCGCGGCGCCGCGCCGTCGTCGAGCCCGGCGCCGTCAACGCGCGCCTCTCCGAGGCGGCGCTTCCCTACGGCCTTGCCTACGCGCCCGATCCGTCGAGCCAGGCTGCGTGCACGCTCGGCGGCAACGTCGCCGAGAACGCCGGCGGGCCGCACTGCCTCAAGTACGGCGTCACCGCCAATCACATCACCGAGCTCGAGGTCGTCCTCCCCGATGGCTCGACCACGCGCCTCGGCTCCAGCACCGGCGACACGTGGGGACCCGATCTCGTCGGCCTCTTCGTGGGGAGCGAGGGGATGTTCGGCATCGCGATCGAGATCACCACCAAGCTCGTTCCGCTGCCGCGCGCCGTGCGCACCTCGCTCGCCGACTTCGGGTCGGTGCGCGCCGCGAGCGAGGCCGTGAGCGCGATCATCGCGTCGGGGATCGTGCCGGCGGCGCTCGAGATGATGGATCAGGTGTGCGTCCGCGCCGTCGAGGCGTCCATCTATGCGGCGGGGTACCCGACCGACGCGGCGGCGGTGCTCCTCGTCGAGCTCGACGGATCGGAGGAAGCCGTGATCGGGGATGGCGCGGTGGTGGACAACCTGCTGATGCAGCACGGCGCCCGCTCCACCACGAGCGCCTCGTCCCCCGCCGAGCGCGCGCGGCTCTGGCAGGGGCGGAAGAAGGCCTTCGGCGCCATGGGCCGCCTTGCCCCGGACCTCGCCGTGCAGGACGCCGTCGTGCCCCGCTCGGTGCTGCCGGAGGTGCTCGACGCCGTCGGCGGCATCGGCCGGCACCACGATCTCCTGGTGAGCAACGTCTTCCACGCCGGCGACGGCAACCTCCACCCGAACATCAGCTTCGACCGCCGCGACGCGAGTCTCGCGGCTCGCGTGCACCACGCGAGCCGCGAGATCATGGAGGCGTGCGTCGCCGCGGGCGGCTCCATCACCGGCGAGCACGGCGTTGGCTCCGACAAGCGCGACTACATGCCGCTCATCTTCGACGCGGCCTCGCTCGACGCGATGTGCGCCGTCCGCCGCGTCTTCGATCCGCTCGAGCGCGCCAACCCGGGCAAGGTGCTCCCCGTCCACTCGTGCCGCGAATGGCGCGCCGGAGGTGTCGCATGAGCGACGCCGTCCTGACGCGCCTCCGCGCCCTCCTCGGCAGTGCGGGCGTGGAGCGCGAGGCCGACGGGCTTCCGCGCGCCACCCCCGACTCGAGCGAGGCGTTCGCGCAGGTCTGCCACGTCGCGAGCGAGGAAGGGTGGCGCATCCGGCTCGAGGGCCAGGGCACGTGGCTCCCCGCCGACGCCCCCGCGGAGCTCGCGCTCAGCACGCGCGCGCTCGACCAGGTCGTCTCGGTGAGTCCCGCCGACCTCGTCGCCACCGTGCAGGCGGGGGCGCCGCTCGACGAAGTGCGCCGCCGCCTCGCGGACCAGGGCATGTGGCTCGCCCTCGACCCACCGGGGCGGCCCGACCGGAGCGTCGGCTCGATCCTCGCCACCGCGACGTCGGGCCCCCTCCGCCACGGCTTCGGCGGCGTGCGCGACCACGTGCTCGGCTGCGCGGTCGTGACCGGCGACGGGCGCATCGTGCGTGCCGGCGGACGCGTGGTGAAGAACGTGGCCGGCTACGACGTGACGAAGCTGCACGTCGGCGGCTTCGGCGGCTTCGGCGTCATCACCGAGGTGCACCTCCGCCTGCGCGCGCTGCCGCGGGCGGACGTGACGCTCACCGCGCGCGGCCCGCGCGACGGCCTCACCGCCGCTGCCCGCGCCGTGACCGCCGCCGGCCTCAGCCCCTCGGCGCTCGAGCTCTTCTCGCCCGCGCTCGCCGCGGAAGCCGAGTGGATGCTTGCGGCGCGCCTCACGGGCACCGATGCCGCGGTGGTCGGCGAGGCGCGGCGCCTGAGCGCCACGGGCGACGTCACCTGGCAGCAGCTCCGCCCCGACCGGAGCGCCGCCTTCTGGGGCCTCACCGCACGCGCTGCGCTCGCCGGACCCGTCACGCTCCGCCTGGGCGTCCTCCCCGACGGGCTCGAGGAGACGATCGACATCGTCGGCCACGATCTCGACGAGGGACTCATCTCCGCCGGCGGCATGGGCGGGCTCCGCTGGACCGGCTCCACCACCGCCGAGCGCCTCCGCGCCCTCCGGCGGGCCATGGCGACGCGCGAGATCCCGATGACCATCGAGCGCGCACCCTGGGAGCTTCGCCGCGAAGTGGGCCACTTCGGCGCCTACCGCGAGGGCGTCGGCCAGCTCGTGTCGAAGCTGCGCGAGGCGTTCGATCCGAAGGGGGCGCTGCAGGTGGCGCTGGAGGGAGGGGCGTGACGGGCGGACAGCGGTCGGACAGCGGTCGAACAGCGGTCGGCTCCGATGCGGGACGCCTCTCCGATGCCCCCGACCGCTTTCCGACCGCTCTTCGACCGCTCTCCGACCCCGACCCCCTCGCTCCCTGCGTCCACTGCGGCTTCTGTCTCCCCGCCTGCCCGACCTACCTCGCCACCGGAGACGAATCCGACAGCCCGCGCGGCCGCATCGTCCTCATGCGCGCCCTGGCGAACGGCGAGCTCGGCCCGCACGACGACGCCCTGGCCCAGCACCTCGACGCCTGCCTCGGCTGCCGCGGGTGCGAGCCGGTGTGTCCATCCGGCGTGCAGTACGGCCGCGGCCTCGAGATCGCCCGTGCGCGGCTCGCGGCGGCGCGCGGCCTCTCGCCGATGGCGCGCGTGGTGCTCGGCGTGTTCC
>JBLNHD010000137.1:0-8177 GCA_050268825.1 Gemmatimonadota bacterium | reverse complement strand
CGGACCAGGTTGCGGAGACACATCCGACATACCCGAGGCCGAAAACACTGATCGAAGTCGTCATGACCGTCCTGTAGGCGTAATGGGTCGCTCGCCGGCGGCGAGCGCACACTGGTCTGCGAAGATGTCCGCCACGCGATCCCACCCGAACGAGGCGCGCACCAGCCGGGCGGCGGCGCCGCCGAGCGATTCGGCCCGGGCGGGCTGCTCGAGCAGCCCGGCCACCGCGGCCGCGAACGCCTCGGGCGCGTCCGCGAGGAGGATGTCCGCCCCATCGTTCACCGGCAGGCCCTCGGCCCCGACCGCCGTGGACACGACGGCGCGTTCCATGGCCATGGCCTCGAAGATCTTGAGGCGGGTGCCGCCGCCGATCCGGAGCGGGACCACGAATACCGCGGCACGCTCGATGTAGGGCCGGACGTCCGGCACCGTCCCCGTGACGCGCACCATGGGATCGCGTTCGGCGAGCGCGCGGATGCGGGCGGGCGGGTTCCGGCCGACCACGGTGAGGGTGGCTCCCGGCACGCGCGCCCGGATGCGAGGCAGGATCTCATCGGTGAACCAGAGGATCCCGTCCTCGTTGGGCAGCCAGTCCATGGAGCCGGTGAACACCATGTCGAGCGGCTCGCGCGCCACGGTGCCGGACGGACGGAAGAAATCGACGTCGACGCCGGTCGGCACGTCGGTTGCCCCGGCCACACCGTAGGCGCTTCGGAAGACATCCCGATCCTCGGCGGACACCGCGATCACGTGGTCGAACCGGCGGCATTCGGCGCGCTCGAACGCGTCCATCCGCCGCCACTGCTCGCGGAAGTAGCGCCGCGCAAGGGCGCCGCGCGCCACCTCGGCATGCCGGCGCCAGATCATCGCTTCGACGTTGTGCTGGAAGAGCACGGTCCGCACGGGCAGCCCGGCCGGCACGTTGAGCGACGGCGCCAGGAAGTCGCAGACGACCACGTCGACGTCGCCCTTCGCGACGAGATCGACGATCGCGCGGCGAAGGCCGGCGCTCCGGTACTTCGCGATCGCGTACGGAAGCGGCGAAAAGAGGTTCGCGGCCAGCTCGCCGTAGAACCGCGCGCTCCGCTTCGGCGCCGCGCCGAACGGCACGCGAACCACGTGATCGGCGTACTCCGACGCCCGCTCCGCGGCATCCGGCGCCGCGTGGCCATCGTCGAGCGTGACGTAGGTGATGCGGTGCTCGCGCCGGAGCGCGCGCAGCATGTTGTACGTCCGGATCCGCCCGCCCTTGTCGACCGGATGCAGCAGCTCCGTCTTGACCCAGAGGATGTGCATGCGTCAGCGGGCGGCGGCGAGCGCCGGAGCGTCGAGGGCCAGGTCCGCCGGCGCCTCGCCGTCGAGAAAGATCCGGTGCCAGAGCTCCAGGTTGACGAGGGACCAGAGCCGCTCGGAGTGGTCGATCTCGCCGGCGTCGTGCTCGCGGACGATGCGCTCCACGGCCTCGCGCGCAAAGATGCCCCGGCCGGCCGCACGCTCGCCGAGGACGCAGTCCTGGATGACGTGGCGGAAGGGTCCGCGGAACCAGCTCCCGACCGGCACCGGGAACCCCATCTTCCGCCGGGAGAGGATCTCGGCCGGAAGCGCGTGCTTCATGGCCTGGCGGAGGACGTACTTCGTGGTCGTGCCCCGCAGCTTGAGCCGGTCGGGCAGCCGTGCGGTGAACTCGACGAGCGGGTGGTCCAGAAAGGGCACGCGACTCTCGATGGACGCCGCCATGCTCATCTGGTCCTGTTTCATGAGCAGCTCGTGCAGGTACGTCCGCATGTCGGCGTAGAGCAGCTGGTTGAGGAGCGAGGCGTTCCCTGCGTCCGCGATGGCCTGGTGCGCCGCGGCGTAGGGATCGATTCCGGCCAGACGCGCGCGCATCTCCGGCGCGAGCACCTCCGCCTGCCGCGCCCGGCCGAAGACCGCGAAGTTGTCGAAGTACAGCGTGTCGATGTCCGCCGGGAGGTAGAGCCCGGTGCGCATGAGCCGGTTGCGGAGCCGGGTGCCGCGCGGAAGCCGCTCGACGGCTTCGCGCACGGTCCGGCGGAGCCCGTCGCCGGCGAGCCGCTGGTACCGCTCGCTCAGGGCCACGTTGTACATCGTGGTCCGGTAGCGGCCGTATCCGGCGAGCGTCTCGTCGCTCCCCTCGCCGGTCAGCACCACCTTCACGTGCTGCGCCGCGAGGCGCGAGACGAAGTTGAGGGCGATGCTCGAGGGATGCGCGATCGGCTCGTCCTCGTGCCACACGAGCGCCGGCAGCGCGCCGAAGAATTCGCCGGGACTCACGACGATCTCGTGGTGGTCGGTCCGGTATCGCTCGGCGACGAGCCGCGCATACGCGAGCTCGTTGGCCTCCCGCTCGGCAAAGGCCACCGAGAAGGTCTTGATCGGCTCGTCCACGAGCGTGCTCATCGCCGCCGTGATGGACGCCGAATCGATCCCGCCCGACAGGAACATGCCGAGCGGCACGTCGGCCATGAGCCGCATGCGCACGGCCTCCCGGAAGCGCTCGCCGTACTCCGCGATCAGCGCTGCGTCGGGCCGGGTGTCGATCGCGGCCGGATCGTAGCGCACGTCCCAGTACCGCTCGATCCGGATCTCGCCGTTCCGCCAGCGCAGGGTGTGACCGGGCGGAAGCCGCCGCACCCCCTCGAAGAGTGTTTCGTCCCCGGAGGGGGCGTGGTTCGCGAGGTAATCGGGAAGCGCGCGCAGGTTGAGGGCGGGGGCGACGGCCCCGGCCGCCAGGAGCGCCTTGATCTCGGAGGCGAAGTAGAGGGCCCCGTCCGGCGTGTGGACGTAGTAGAGCGGCTTCACGCCCAGCCGGTCGCGCGCGATGAAGAGCTCGCGGGTGCGCCGGTCCCAGATGGCGAAGGTGAACATGCCGCGCAGCCGCGTTGGCGCGGCCGCGCGGTCGCGCTCATAGACGTGCAGGACGGTTTCGGTGTCGCAGTGCGTGCGGTAGGTGAAGCCGTCGCGCACGAGCTCGGGCATGAGCTCGGGATGGTTGTAGACTTCGCCGTTGTAGATGATCTGCAGCGCGCCGTCGGCGCTCGCCATCGGCTGCGCGCCGTGCGCCACGTCCACGATGCTCAGCCGCCGGTGTCCCAGCCCCACGCCCGGCTCGAGAAAGATCCCCGCCCCGTCGGGCCCCCGGTGCACGAGCACGTCCCGCATCCGCTCGACGAGCGGCGCATCGAGGCGACGCGACGACCCGTCCGGCAGCACGATCCCGCAGAATCCGCACATCTCAGATCACATCCTTCGAACCGGCGTCACGCCCCGCGACGATGCGCAGGTCTCCGGCCACGAGGATGTCCTGCGTCCACGCCGCCGTCGAGATCCGTACCCGATCCCCCTGAAAGTTGACCTCCGGCCGCTCGCCCGGTCCTGCCGGCACGAGCGCCGTGACGAGGACGCTCCCGTCCTCCGGGCGCATCGACGACACGCAGGTTGCCGACGGCAGGCGCGCGCCGAACGCCGGCGAGCTCCACGATGCCTCCATGCCCATCGAACCGGCCGAGGCGGCAATGACCAGTCCGACCCCGCCGGCGTCGCGCAGCGTGCACGTGCGATCTCCCGACGGTTCGATCGCGAGCCCCGGGGCCGCGTGCCAGCGCGCCTCGAACGGCTGCGCCGCGTCGCTCGCGATCGTATCGCGCACGATCCAGCAGCGATGCGGCACGAAGAGGATCGCGCGCCGATGGACGGCCGGCGGCGTCAGGTCGGCGTACCCGTCGTGCTCGCCCTCGAACAGCGTCCACTCCGCCGTGGCCTCCCAGCGGAGGAGCCGCGCCTTGGCGCGGTTCGCCCAGCGGAACGGCGAGGCGGGCTGCGATGACGATCGGCCCGCCACGGTGACGGTGCTGTGCGCGGCCGACGTCCGGAACGCATCCCGCTCCGCCACCGGCGCGACGTAGGTGTACGTCCCGGGGTCCACCAGCATCGGACGGCCGTGCGCCGACACTTCGACAGCCAGCGTGTCGGCATGTCCATGCCCGCCATTGAGCCCACCGAGCGGCCCGCAATCGACCGCCAGGTAGTTGGCCTGGGAGGTCCACCCGTCGCGCATCACGAAGTAACCGCCGTCGGGATAGGCGGCTGGCACCGCGGGCTGGCGCATGCCCATGCGCTCGAACCGGGCCGGCCCCCCCGACCCGAGAAGCCAGACCAATTCCGGCGCCGGCGCACCCGCCCCGAAGCAATAATCGGGCCTTTCGAGGAGGGCTCCGCCGAGGGCGAGCGTGTCACGGAAGTCGTTGGCATCACGACGTTTGAGCATCAGCAGCCGGCCGCCGTCGTCATCCCCGATCAGGGGCCACCGGCGGTCGGGTCGCATCAGCGCAACGATATGGTCGAGCAGCGCTTCGAGCGCGCCCGCCAGGCGCTCGTCAAGGGCTTCGCCGGGCTGGCGCCGAAGCAGGGCCAGATGGAGGTAGAAATCAGCCGTGTACCGGTGATAGTAGCTCGACTGCTCGAAATAGACCCCGTCGGGGCGCAGCTGGCGGTCCAGCTCCGCAAAGAGGATCGCCTCGCCGCGCCGGACCCATCGCGGGGCATCCCTCAACTCGGGGAAATGCGTGCCGAGATAGACGAGCCCCAGCGCCTCGCCCGTGAGGTGGGTATTCGGGCTGAAGTAGGTGGAGAGGTGCCGTTCCAGGTGGCGCGCGTGGACGTACAGCATGCCGAGCGCGCGGCGGAAGACCTCCGGCGTCAGCGCGGGCGAGCTGCGCACCAGGTAAAGCGCCCAGGTCCACGAGATGGCGCGGAAGGCAACCTCGAGGCTGCTCGCCCAGTTCATCCCGAGTTTCGGGGGATTGGCGTCGATCCAGTCGGTCAGCTGCGCCAGGAGGCCGCGGGCGAATCGCTCCTCCCCCGTGAGCGCGCTGGCCTGCGCAAGCGTGACGAAATGCTGGTGCCGGTTGAGCTCCCACACCAGCTTGTGATCGCCGACGGCGTCGAAGTCGAGATACGGCAGCCGGCTCCAGTGGACGAGCGGCGCGCGCCTGCCGGAGAGCGGATCGAGCTGCCAGTCGATCGGGCTGCCGAACGAGAGCTCGCGATGTGCGAGCAGGTCGAACCGGCCGGCCAGCGCGCGTTCAGCGGCGCCGACGAGGTACTCGGCCTCTCCCGGCCAGAGCTCGCGGAGCGTGGCAGCCGCCTCGGCGGGCTGGTCCATGGCGGGAAAGACCGGAGCGGGACGCAGGCGGAATTGCTCGAGGAGCGCAGCCGGATCGCTCGCGCGCACCAGGAGCGTCTGCAGGCGCTCGGGGGCCGGCTCCCGCCCTGACGGATAGAGCCCGGCCCGCTCGAGCAGCACGGCGGCGAGCTGCGCGCTCCTCACGCCGATCTCGCCGACGCTCCGGCCGCGCAACCGTCCGATCACGCGACGAGTTCCTGATAGAGATCGAGCACGGCCTCGATGTTGCCGGCGCCGTCATCCGCGCGAGGGCCGCGCGGTGCGACGACGGCCGCCGCCGCCGCATCCACGAGCGCGTCCGAATTCCCGATCGGAATGAGGCGGACGCCCGCGGGTCGCATGCCGGTATCGGTCGCCACCACCGGCGTCCCCAGCGCGAGCGCCTCGCGCACGGAGATCGAGTCACCGTCATAAAGCGTCGTCCGGAGAAACGCCCGCGACGCGGCGATGACGCGGAGGGTCTGTGCGTGCGGAACGTCGCCGGCCAGCAGGATGTGCTCCCCGGCCGGCGACCGGGTGATCTGATCGCGCAGCGCCGCCTCGAGGCTCCCGGAGCCGATGATGAGAAGTCCCGCACCGGGGAGCGCTGCCCGGATGCGCGGAAAGGCCTCGATCTGCCGCGCCAGATCGTACTCCGGCTCCAGCAGCCCCACCGTAGTCAACACCGTGTCGTGCGCGGCGAGGAACGCGCGGAGCGCCGCCGGCAGATCTGCGGCCGGATCGTTCGCCTCGACCGACGGCGACTCGTGGGGCAGAATCAGCCGGACCGCGTCGGGCCGGCACCCGAATCGGAGGAAGAGATCCGCCAGCGCTTCGTTGACGACGATGATGCGGTCGAAGCGGCGGAACACCGAGCCGCGCAGGGTGCCGCGCCGGGCCGTCCGGCCCTCGGGAGATGACGGATAGCCGCCCGAGTGAAAGGTGAGCACCGACCGCTTCCCCGGCAGCATCGCACAGATCGCAGCGAGCCCCAGCAGCCGCGGCGTGAGGTTCCCGCCGAGGTGCAGGTGCACGATGTCATAATCGAGGCGGGCGAGGAGACGGAGGAGCGGCAGGACCCCTCTCGGGTAGTACACCTCCGCGTCTCCGCTGGCGGGTGCGCTCGTGATGTTGATGACGGCGCAGGGAATGCCCCGCCGGTGCAGCAGGCGCCTGATCGCAACCAGGTTCGTCTGCACCCCTCCGTGCGGGGGAGGGTACGGCCCCAGCTGGAGCACCCGCATCAGCCGCCGGGCGCGAGGATGCGCTGCCAGTTGGCGTCGAGCGGAATTCCCCCGCGGCGGGCGGATTCCATCAGCTGGAGGCAGACGACCGTGGCGCGTGCGCCGTCCTCGACGGAAACGGGAGGTGGCCCGCCGGTGCGGACCGCATCGAGGAACGCCTTCAACTGCGCGTCGTAGCCCTTCTCCGCGAACCACCGCCGCGACGTCCGCCGCAAGCCGCCGGCCGCGGTGAAGCTCTTGAAATCCTCCGCCGACGCACCGATGCCGGGTGCGAAGCCCTCGACCCGCTCGCCGCCCGAGGTACGGCTTCCCACGGTGCAGTAGGTCAGGTTGGCGATCGACCCGTCGGCGAAGGTGAACGTCGCGGCGACGTTGTTCTCGCCGATCGGCTCGGTGCGCCCCGTCGGCAACGACACGGCGCTCACCTGTTCGATCTCGCTGCCGAGGAGCCAGTAGAAGAGGTCCACGAAGTGGCAGGCTTCCCCGAGGATGGCGCCGCCGATGGCGGGATCCGCCATCCAGAAGCTGCCCGAGATGCCCGGTGAATTGACACGCGCCGTGAGGACGGCCGGCCCGCTGCGCTGGGCCAGCTGCCGGCGGAGCGAGAGGTAGTCGGGAGCGAAGCGCCGGTTGAACCCGACCGCCAGCCGGCGCCCGCTCTCCGCCACCGCCTCGAGCAGCGCCGTGCATTCGCCCTCGGTCAGGGCCATCGGCTTCTCGACGAAGACGTGCTTGCCGGCGCGGAGCGCGGCGAGTGCCTCGCGCGCGTGATGCTGGTTGCGGCTCGTGATGAGGACGATGTCCACCTGATCGTCCCGCAGCACTTCCTGGTAGTCGGTGGTGCAGTAGGCCGCTCCGAACCGGCGCGCGTACGCCTTGCCGCGCGCGCCGCTCGACGACTGGATCGCGCGGACGCTGCCGCCCGCCTTCTTCAGCGCCGGCATGTGCGCCCAGCGCGCGATGTTCGCCGCGCCGATCAGCGCGACGCGGGAACCGGGGGCCGCCGCAGCGCCGCCGGACAGCGCAATGGTGCGCACCGGTGCGGCCGGCGCCGCGGATGCCGGCGGCTCCGGATATTCCAGGAGAACGGCGAGGCTGGTCGAGCCGGGCTGCATGATCGTGTCGTACGCGGCCGGTGCCTGCTCGAGCGGAAACCGGTGCGTCACGAGCGGGCCGACCTGCACGCCGCCGGCGCCGACCAGCCGGAGGAACTCCTCCATGTTCCGGTTCTCGGTCCACCGGACGTATGCGTACGGGTAATCCTGCCCCTGCTTCTCGTAGAGCGGATCGTAGCTGCCGGGCCCGTACGCGCGGGCCATGTAGAGCTGGATTTCCTTGAGGTACATCTCGAGCCAGGGAAAGCTCATCTCCACGGCGCCGAGGACCACGATGCGACCCCGGTCCCGGCAGATGCGGAGCGCCTGCTCGCAGGGCGCGGACGACTTCGCCGCCGCGGCGACGAAGACGCAATCGACGCCCCGGCCGTCGGTGAGCGAGGCGATGCCGTCCGGCAGCCCGCTCCCCCCGGCGATCCCCTCCTCCGCGCCGAGCTGGCGTGCCAGGTCGATCCGTTCCTGGCGGAGATCGATCCCGATCACGCGCCCGCCCTGCAGCCGGGCGAGCTGCGCGGTGAGCTGCCCGACGAGTCCGAGCCCGATCACCGCCACGGTCTCCCCGAGGGCCACGTTGCCGGTGCGGACCCCGTTCATCGCGATGCTGCCCAGCGTGGCAAAGCAGGCGGCGTCGAACGG
>JBLNHD010000136.1:0-6548 GCA_050268825.1 Gemmatimonadota bacterium | reverse complement strand
GGCGGCGCGACGCGCCGGTGCCATCGGGGGCAAGGCGGCGGGGGCCGGGGCGGGGGGATCGATGTTCTTCGTGGCACCCGGGCGCGCGGACGCCGTCGCAGAGGCCGCGCGCGCGGTCGGGGCACAGCCGCTCGCGTACTCGTGGAGCGCGGAAGGAGTGAGGCGATGGTAACGACGGAGGAACTGGAGGCACGCGCGGGGACCATTGCCGGCAGCGCCGAACTGGACGCCCTTCTCGGCGGGATGCAGCGGCGCGCGGCCCGCACCATCCGGGAGCAGCCGCCCGTGCCCGCGGTCAAGGCGCTCCTCTCGCAGGACGGCGGCGTTTGCCCCGACGACGGCACGCCGCTCACGTTCGATCCCTGGCAGCCGTACGCGCATCGCTGTCCGCAGTGCGGCCGTGCGTTCACCGGTGAGCGCCACGACCGCCACTGGGCCCGGTTTCAGCACCTCTGGCTCGCCGAGCAGGCAGCCGAGCTCGCTGCCATCGGACTGATGGCGAACGACGACCCGGCGGCGGCGCGTGCGGACTCGCTCCTCGCCGCGTACGGCCACTATGCGTCGCTGCCGAACATCGACAACGTCCTCGGGCCCTCGCGGCTCTTCTTCTCGACCTATCTCGAGTCGATCTGGATCACGAACTACCTCGCCGCCGCCACCCTGCTTCGCGAGGGCGGCCGGCTCGGGGAGGACACGATGGAGATCGTCTCCGCCGTGGCGGACGAAGCGGCCGCTGTCATCGGCGAGTTCGGCGAAGGCTTCTCCAATCGCCAGACGTGGCACAACGCGGCGCTTGCGGCCATCGGCGTGTGGTTCGAGGACGAGGAGCTGGCCCAGCGCGCGATCGAGAGCGACACCGGCCTCCTCGCGCACCTGGCGCATGGCTTCGCCGCCGACGGCACCTGGCACGAGGGCGAGAACTACCACCTCTTCGCCCTCCAGGGCGCGCTCACGGGGTTGCGATGGGCGCGAACTGCGGGCGTCGATCCGCTCGCGGATCCCGAGCTCGCGGAGCGGGTCGCCGCCGCCTTGCGCGCGCCGATCCGCACGGCGCTGCCCGATCTCACCTTCCCGGCGCGCAAGGACTCCCGCTACGGCGTCTCGCTCGCGCAGCCGATGTACCTCGAGCTGTGGGAGCGTGGCCTCGGCGTCGCCGGCGGTGCGGCCGGCTCCATGGCCGATGTCGGTGCCTGGCTCCGGTCGCTCTACGGGGCGCCGGCCCCGGCCGCGCAGACGTTCGATTCCTGGCTGTACGAAGCGGGCCATCCCTCACCGTCACGGCGCACGCGGGCGGATCTCTCGTGGAGCGCGCTGCTCGAGATGGCGCCATCGCTGCCCGAGGGTGGTTCGGCATCCGCGGTGAGCACGTTTCTCCCCTCGCAGGGACTCGCCGTGCTGCGTCGCGGCGATCGCTACGTGAGTCTCGAGTGCGGCGAATGGACCGGTGGCCACGGGCATCCTGACCGGCTCCATCTCACGGTGCACGCGGGCGGGGTTCCCTGGCTCCCCGATTTCGGAACCGGGTCGTACGTCTCGAAGGACCTTTTCTGGTACCGCTCCACGCTGGCGCACAATGCACCGCTCCTCGATGGAAGATCCCAGCCCGGCGGCGACGCCGACTGCACGGCGTTCCAGTCCGGCGACGAGTGGTCGTGGGTGCGGGGATCGTGGGGGCCCGTGACCCGAACCGTCGTGGCCGGGCCGGAATACATCGTCGACATGGTCGAGCTGAACGGCGAATCCGAGCGGGTGCTCGAGCTTCCCTGGCATCTCGACGGTGCGGAAGTCCGGAG
This sequence comes from Gemmatimonadota bacterium, assembly GCA_050268825.1. Classification (GTDB taxonomy): domain Bacteria; phylum Gemmatimonadota; class Gemmatimonadetes; order Gemmatimonadales; family GWC2-71-9; genus CAMLLJ01. The sequence goes on along the minus strand of JBLNHD010000136.1, from coordinate 4,755 downwards.
CCCCGGCACGTGGGTTCCCGACGAGATTGCGAGCAGCTTTGTCTCGGGTGCCGAGCGATTCGTGCCCGCGTCGACCGAGAGTGTCGTGGTCGAGGCGCGGCACGGAGAACGCGTCTGCACGCTCCATCTCGCGCCCGGCGCCGACCTGCTTCGGGCGGAGGCACCACCGGTGCCGGCGAGCAGGCAGCGCCGCACGTTCCTGCTTCAGCGGAGGCGGGCGTCAGGGGCCCAGCTCGTCGCGGTCATCGCCTTCCGCGAGGGTGCCGTGCGGGGCGTGCGCGTGAGCGGCACGTCGGTCGAAGTCGAGACCGACACCAGCACCGAGGTCCATGCGGCGACGAGCGAGGGTTGGGATGTCGGAAGCCCGACCGGTCACGTCCGGCTGGGCGGGCTCCGGACGCCGGACCTGGACTTCGAGCCGATCGTCACCCGGCAACGAACCCTGCGGGAGCATGTCACCGTCCCGTATGCGGCACAGGCACCCGCCATCGACGGATCGGGCCAGGGATTCGCTGCCGCGGGCATGATTCACCTCGATCACGACGACCAGTATCGGCGGAGCGAGGACCCCTACGCGGGGCCCGAGGAGTTCAGCGCCACCGCCCGCCTGCTCTGGGACGACGACGCGCTGTATCTCGCGGTGGACGTGACGAAACCCGAGCTCATCTTCCGCCCCGCCGATGCGCCGCCGCTCCGGTTCGACAACGAGGTCGACGACATCCATTCCGACGGCATCGAAGTGTTCCTGCGGGCCACCGGTGGTCCCGCATGGGGAGTGCTCATCGTGCCGGACAAGGACGGTGACGTCCGGGTGCGACCAGTGCATGACACCGTGGCGAGCGCGGGCGAAGTGCAGGGCGCCTGGAGCGAAACGCAGTCGGGGTATCGCATCACGCTCGCAGTGGCCCCCGCGTTCTGGGACGAGGTGCGCGCCATGCGCACCGTGGATTTCGACCTTCTCGTGAACGAGATGCGGAGCGACCGCGAACGCCGCGCCGGGCAGCTCGTCTGGACCGGCGGGGGCGGATGGGTCTGGCTCAGGGGGGATCGCCAGGCCCCCGAGCGGTTCGGCGTGCTCGAGCTCGCATGAGCCGGATTCCAGGCTTCACCTCCACCGGCAGCAAGCGGCCTGAAGCGGTCTTCGGAGAGCTCGCGGGCCAACGCGGACTCCCGCTGCGCATGGTCCGCTCGCGCGGGTGCCGTGTCGAGGACGATGCCGGACGCGTGTACGTGGACTACGTCATGGGCCTCGGGTCTGTGGCGCTCGGGTATGCGCACGCCGAGGTGTCCGACGCAGTCCTTGCGGCGGTGGAGGCTGGCGTCGTCGGACCCCTTCCGCCCGTCGCCGAAGAGGAGGTTGCCGAAACGATCGCCCGGCTCATGCCGTGGATCGAGCAGGTGCGCTTCCTCAAGACCGGCGCCGAGGCGGCGGCGGCGGCCGTGCGGCTCGCGCGGGCCCAGACCGGCCGCGAGTTCGTCCTCGGCTGTGGCTATCACGGGTGGCACGACTGGTGTCAGCCCGACGGAACACGTGGGGTTCCGCCCGCGGTCAGCGGCGCATTCGGTGAGCTTCCGTTCAACGACGTCGAGCGGAGTGCCGAGCTCATCCGCGGCGCCGGCAGCCGCCTGGCGGCGATCATCATCGAGCCCATCGTCGTCTCCCCGCCGGAGCGGGCGTGGCTCGAGCTCCTCCGCTCGGAGGCGGATCGTCTCGGCGCGGTGCTCATCTTCGATGAGATCAAGACGGTCGGCCGGATCGCGCTCGGCGGCGCGGTCGAACGGTGGGGGGTCGTGCCCGACCTGGTCGTCATGGGAAAGGCGATCGGCAATGGATTCCCGATCGCCGCCGTCGGGGGCCGGGCCGAGGTGATGTCGGCCGCGCTCCACACCTGGATCAGCTCCACGCTCGCCACCGAGTTCGTGTCGCTTGCCGCGTGCCGCGCGACGTTGGGGATTCTCGAACGGGAGCGCGTCCCCGAGCATCTCCGCCGGGTAGGCACTGCACTCCTCGACGGCTTCCACCGCGCGGCCGATCGTTACGCTCCCCTGGTGAAGGCGGCGGCTGGCATTCCCGAGATGTGTTTCCTGCAGATGCGCGATGAGCATGTGTCGGCGGCCATTGCCGCCGGCTGCGCCCGGCGCGGAGTCCTCCTCAAGCGCACCGCCTACGATTTCGTCTCGCTGGCGCACGACGAGCGCACCGTCATGGAGACGCTCGACGTGCTCGACGAGGTGCTCCGCGAGCTGGCGCCGCGGGCCGGCGGCGGAGGGTAGCTACTGCCGGCGCTGCATCATCTCGCTCCGCCTCCGCTCCAGCTCCCCCGCCTTCCACGCCTCGTACTTCTTCTGCTGCTCTGCCGAGAGGAGAAAGGCGAGGTCGCCCTCGAAATCCGCGAATCGTGACTCGAGGGTGTCGATGAGCGGCCGCATCGCCTGCATTCCGCCGGTGCGCCGCGGGGCGTCCCGGCGCTCCGTGGCGCCGGGCCGACCCGCCGTGCCCCGCTCGGCGCGCATCCGCGCCCGCATTCCCAGCAGGCTGTCGCGCTCCGCCTTCGTCGCCTTGAGGTAGGCGCTCCGGAGATGGCCGTATTTCGTGGCCTGATCGGCATCGAGCCCGACTGCCCTGGCGAACACTGCCGGCTCCGGGGGGCCCTCGAGAGCGAGGAGGTTCATCGGACGGCGGGTCTGCGGCGGGCCCCCCTCCTGCGCCGAGGCGACGCTGGTGAGGGCGAACAGCGCGAGCGCGGCGAGCGCAAGGCGGCGAAGCGGCATCGAATCTCCGGGAAGGGTGTCGGCGGCACGGGGCCGGATTCCAGTACTACGCGCGGCGCCCCGGATTCGTTTGGCTCGACATCGCGGCCCGGCCTTTCCATCTTGCAGTGTGCTCATCGACGTCCATGCCCACTTTCTCCACGAGCTGACGCCGCGGCAGGACTGGCGCGAGCGGAACGCGAGCCGGCTCCGTGCAGGCGAGCGGGTCGGCATCACCTGGCATGTGGCCTCGGTGCTGGGAACCTGGGGCCTTCGATCTCCCATCTACTTCCCCTCGGCCGGCGACGTGACGCTCGCCAACGAGGTACAGCGCCGGATCGAGGCGGAGCATCCGCACCGCGTGCGCGGCTACGTGCTCGTCAACCCGAACTATACGGCGCACGCCATCGACGAGATCGACCGCGGCCGCGCCGCCGGGATGATCGGCGTGAAGCTCGCAGCGAGCCGCCGCGCCGATGATCCGCTCCTCGATCCCGTCTGCGAGCGGGCCGCACATCACCGCCTCCCCATCCTGCAGCATATCTGGCAGCATCGTCGCCGGGACTTCCCCGGGCAGGAAGCGTCGGATGCGGCCGAGCTCGTGACGCTCGCGCGGCGGCACGCCGATGTCGCGTTCATCCTGGCGCACATCGGAGGCGGGGGGGACTGGTTGCACTCCCTGCGAGCGGTGCGCCACGTGCCGAACGTGTTCGTGGACCTCTCGGGGAGCGGGGTGGACGGCGGAATGCTCGAGGCGTGCCTCGAGGCCGTCGGGGCCGAGCGCCTCCTCTGGGGATGCGACCTCACGATCGATACCGGGTGGGCCAAGCTTCGCTGGCTCGAGCGCGCGCTCCTTCCGGGCGATCTCGAGCTCATCCGCGCGGCAAACGCTCGGCGCATCTTTCCCGAAGGCGCCTTTCCGGAGACCTGAGTGCGCATCGACGTTTCCGCCTTCCTTGGTGCCTATCCCTGGCGCCGCCTACCGGGCACCTCGCCGGATGCGCTTCTCGCCGCCATGGCGCGCACCGGGATCGACTCGGCATGGGTGAGCCACCTGCCTTCGTTCTTCTGGCGCGATCCGATGGAGGGAAACGCCTGGCTTTACGACGTCACAGTGGCGAACAAGGCGCTTGCGCCCGTGCCCACCATTCATCCCGGACTCCCGGGTTGGGAGGCCGAGCTGCAGCTCGCCGTTCAGCGCGACGCGCCTGCGGTGCGGGCCGATCCGACGTGGTTCGGACTCGATGTCCGCGGAGGCGCCATGATTTCGCTCGCGCGGGCGTGCGGCGCGGTGGGGATGCCGCTGATGCTCGCGGTGCGGCTCGAGGACGGCCGCCAGCGCCATCCCAACGATCGAACCGAGGAACTTCCGCCCTGGGCGGTCCGCTCGCTGGTCCGCTCCGATCCCTCGGTCCGGCTCGTCGTGACCCATGCCGAGCGCACCTTCATCGAGGAAGTGCATTTCGGTGCCACTCCCGAGGAGGCCGCGCGCATCTGGTGGGACATCACCTGGGTCTGGGGGCCGCCGGAAGACCACCTTGAAACCCTGCTCGGAACGATCGGGCCGGCGCGCTTCCTCTTCGGCACGGGTCAGCCGCTCAGGATCCCGGAGAATTCGATCGCGAAGCTGGATCTGATCGACCTGCCGGCGGACGGGCGCGCGAGTATCGAATCCGGCAACGCATCGCTCCTGCGGTACCCTCCTTCGACATGACGGCACTCAGCGACCGGCTCCGCGGGCTGATCGCCGCGGTGCCCGTTCCGTTCTCCGGCACGACGATCGACGGCGCCGCGCAGGCGGGATACGCGCAGTGGATGGCGGCCCAGCTGGTCGCCGGTGTCGCGGTCTGGGCCCACACCGGCCGGGGCCGGCACCTGAGCGCGGAGCAGCGGCGCGCCGTGCTCGAAACCTGGCCCATCCGCAACGGCCGTACCGCAAGCGTGTCGCCCGCATAGAGCGCATCCGGGAACGCCATGAACCGGCGGCGATCACGACGCGTCTCG
>JBLNHD010000135.1:0-10765 GCA_050268825.1 Gemmatimonadota bacterium | reverse complement strand
GGGGCATCCGGGCAGTCTCAACATCCACCCCCGAGCCTCCCATGGACCTGTTCCGCCGGAAGAGCGTCACTGCACTGCAGGCCGAAGCCGAAGGGGATCACAGCCTGGCGCGTACCCTCGGGCCGTTCGCGCTCACGATGCTGGGCATCGGCGCCATCATCGGGACCGGCATCTTCGTGCTCACCGGCACCGTGGCCGCGCAGAACGCCGGCCCGGCGGTGGTGCTGTCGTTCGTGCTGGCCGGTCTCGCCTCGATCTTCGCCGCGCTGTGCTACTCGGAATTCGCGTCGCTGGTGCCGATGGCGGGCAGCGCGTACACCTACGGGTACGCGACGCTCGGGGAGTTCATCGCCTGGATCATCGGGTGGGACCTGGTGCTCGAGTACGCCCTGAGCGCCACCACGGTCGCGATCGGCTGGTCCGGCTACGTGGTGTCGTTCCTCGGCGACCTGGGAATCCACGTGCCGCGGGCGCTCTCGGCGGCGCGCGGCACGCTCGTCACGGCGGCGGACGGCTCGCAGGTCACCGCACTCTTCAACCTGCCGGCCGTGATCATCGTGGCCCTCGTCACGGCGCTGCTCGTGGTCGGGATCCGGGAATCGGCCAACGTCAACAACGTGATCGTGTTCATCAAGGTGGCGGTGGTCGTGATCTTCATCGCCCTGGCGGCCCAGGCGATCAACCCCGATAACTGGCACCCGTTCATTCCGGAGAACACGGGGCATCGCGAAAACTTCGGTTTCAGCGGCATCGTGGCCGGCGCCGGCGTGGTGTTCTTCGCCTACATCGGCTTCGATGCGGTCTCGACGGCGGCGCAGGAAGCGAAGAACCCCCAGCGGGACATGCCGATCGGCATCATCGGCTCACTGCTGATCTGCACGGTGCTCTACATCATCGTGTCCGGGATCGCGACCGGCGTCATGCATTACAGCCAGCTCGATGTGCCCGACCCGATCGCCAAGGTGGCGGATGCCGCCGGACTCGGCTGGATCGCCTCGCTGATCAAGCTCGGCGCCATCGCGGGCCTCAGCTCGGTGATTCTCGTGCAGCTCCTGGGCCAGTCGCGGGTGTTCTACAGCATGTCGCGCGACGGGCTTCTCCCGCCGTTCGTGAACAAGGTCCATCCGAAGTTCCGGACGCCGTGGATCACCTCGATCGTCACGGGCATCGCCGTCGCGATCCCGGCCGGCTTCCTGACCGTGCGCGAGGCGGGCAGCCTCGTCTCGATCGGCACGCTGCTCGCCTTCACCATCGTGTCGGTCGGCGTCCTGGTGCTGCGCGTGCGCGAGCCGGAGCTGCGCCGCCCCTTCAAGGTGCCGGCGATCTGGTTCGTGGCGCCGATGGGAGCCATCTCCGCGCTCTACCTGATGTGGTACCTCCCCTGGCGGACGTGGGAGCGGCTCCTGATCTGGCTCGCCATCGGCATGGTGCTCTACTTCGTGTACGGGTACCGCCATTCGCGGCTGAATCGCGGCGAGCCCGCGGCACCAGGGGCCTGAGGCCGCCGTAGCGGCGCGGCACCGTCCAGAACGGCCCGGGAGCGATTCCCGGGCCGTTCTCGTGTCGAGCGGTTCGGCTTGCCGGCGTACCCCCTGCCGCCCATCTTCCGGCCCATGCCGCACACCCTGACCGACGACAAGATCGCCGCCGCGCGCGCCATCGCGGACATCGTGCAGCCGGGCCAGCGCATCTGCCTCACGACGCACGTGAACCCGGACGGCGACGGCCTCGGCAGTGAGGTGGCCACCGTCGAGCTCCTCCGAGCGCTCGGCACTGACTGCGTCATCACGAACCCCACGCCGACTCCGAGCCGCTTCTGCTTCCTCCTCGAGTCGCTCGACGGCGCGGATCGGACCGCCGAGGCGGTGAAGGAGCTCCGCCGCGCCGATCTCATCATGGTGCTCGACATCTCGGATCTGGGGCGGCTGGGCATGCTCGCCGAGACGGTGCGCACGCGCGGCGTTCCCGTGGTGTGCATCGACCACCACGTGAGCGACGGCGTGCTCCCGGACGGCCCGAGGTACCTCGATCAGGGCGCCTCCGCCACCGGGGAGCTCATCTACGAGATTGCCCTGGCCAACGGGTGGAATCTTTCGGCTTCGGCCGCGAGAGGACTCTACGTGGCGCTGCTGACGGACACCGGTGGCTTCCGGTTCAGCAACACGCGCCCTCGCACGCTGCGGATCGCGGCCGACCTGCTCGAGAAGGGGCTCGATCCCGAGCAGATCTACCTCGACGTCTACGCCAGCGCGCCCGAGGGGCGGCCCCGGCTGATCGCCGAGGCGCTCCAGACCCTCGTGGTCGAGCCCGACCACCGGCTCGCGTGGGTGACGATCCCCCCCGGCGCGCTCGAGCGCCACAACGTGTCCACCGACGACCTCGACGGCGTGGTCGAGTTCGCGCGGGCCATCGAGGGCGTGCGCATGGCGCTCCTCTTCCGGGAAGCGTCGCAGGGACGGATCAAGGTCTCCCTGCGCTCCGTCGGCGGGGTGGACGTGGCGGCCTTTGCCAAGCGCTTCGGCGGCGGGGGGCACATGAAGGCGGCGGGGCTCGCGCTGCCCGGCACCCTCGCCGAGGTGCAGGCCACCGTCCTCGCTGCAGCGCGCGAGTATATTCCGGCATCATGACCACCGATATACTCGATCGCATCGAACGCACCATCGACACGCTCCGCCCCTATATCGCATCGCATCGCGGCAGCGTCGAGGTCATCGATTTCGACGCCGCCGATGGCGTCCTCCTCGTCCGCATGGGCGGAACCTGCCACGGCTGCGCCGCCTCCACGATCACGCTCAAGCAGGGGCTCGAGGCGCGGCTGCGCCAGATGGTGCCCGAAGTGCGCCACGTCGAGGCCATATGACGGACGCACTGGAAGGACGGGTCTTCGAGGCACTCTCGCGCATCCGGAACGAGCAGATCGGCAACGACCTGATCTCCGCCGGCATGGTCCGCGATCTTGCGGTCGATGCATCAGGTCGCGTGTCCTTCACCTTTCTCCTGGGTAACGACGATCCGGGCTCGCTGGTGCGCGCCGCCCGGAAGGCCGTGGAAGCCCTCGAGGGCGTGAGCGAAGTGAGGATCAACGTGACGAACCCCGCGGGTCCGGCGCGCACGACGCACGCGCCCCCGGGGGCGCAGCCGGCCGCGCCGCCGCCGGCAGCCGCGCTGGCTCCCGAGGCCATTCCCGGCCTCGGTCATGTCGTCGCGATTTCGTCGGGCAAGGGCGGGGTCGGGAAGTCGACGGTGGCGGCCAACCTGGCCGTGGCGCTGGCGCAGGCGGGCCATCGGGTCGGTGTGATGGATGCCGACGTCTACGGCCCCAACATGCCGCGGATGTTCGGGGTCTTCGACCGGCCCATGGTGGATCCGGCCACCCGGAAGATCCAGCCGCTCGAGGCCCACGGTGTCCGCGTCATGTCGCTCGGGCTCCTCGTCGAGCGGGACGCGCCGGCCATCTGGCGCGGGCCGATCATCATGAAGATCATCCAGCAGTTTCTCCGCGACGTGGACTGGGGCGAGCTCGACTACTTCATCGTCGACCTCCCTCCCGGCACCGGGGACGCTCAGCTCTCGCTCGTGCAGGCCACGAGTGTCGGCGGCGCGGTCATCGTGACGACGCCCCAGGAAATGGCGGTGGGAGACGCACTCCGCGGCGCCAGGATGTTCGAGAAGGTCGGCGTGCCCGTCCTTGGCATCGTGGAGAACATGAGCGCCTTCACTGATCCGGAGACGGGGCGGCGCTGGCAGCTCTTCGCGGCGGGCGGCGGCCAGCGCCTTGCCGACGAGCTGGGTGTCCCGCTGCTCGGATCGATTCCGCTGCAGCCGGGCCTCGCGGAGGCCGCGGACGCAGGACGGCCGATCATCGTGGCGGAGCCGGCATCGCCCGCCGCCGAGGTGCTCCGCGCGCTGGCCGGGCGGGTGCACGACACGGCCGCGCGCCAGAGCATCACGCTTCCCATCCTCCGCGGGTAAGTCCCTCGACCGATCCGGTTTCACCTCCGCCGACGCTGTACGCCGAGCAGCACGACGTTGCACCGGCGATGGCGCCGCCCGTGCAGGCGGCCAGGATCCGCGCCATCACGGAGGGACCGCTCGATCGCGCGGTCCTGATGCTGGCCGGGCCGGCAGTCGGCACCACGCTCTTCCAGATCCTCTTCAACATCACCGACACCTTCTGGGTCGGCCGCACGCTCGGCGCCGTGGCGCTCGCGGGCGTGAGCATCGCGAGCTACAGCGTCTGGGTCGTCGTCTCGATCGGCGAGCTGGTCGGTGTCGGGCTCACGGCGGTCTCGGCACGCCGGCACGGCGAAGGAGATCCGCGCGCCGCGGCCAGGGCCGCGGGCACCGGGCTCGCGCTCGCCGCCGTCCTGGGAATTCTGGTCGGTCTCTGCGGCGTGCTCCTCCTTCCCTCGCTGCTCGGCGTGATGAGGGCGGCGCCCGACGTGGGGCAGGTGGCCCGCGAGTTTCTCGTCGTGCAGTTCGCCGGGGCGTTCCTGGTCTACGGCTATTTCGTCGTGGCCGCCGCCTTCCGGAGCGCCGGCGACACGCGCACGCCGTTCGTGCTCCTCGGCGCTTCGGTGCTGCTCAACGTCGTGCTCGATCCGCTGCTCATACTCGGCATCGGTCCCTTTCCGGTCCTCGGCGTGTATGGCGCCGCGCTCGCGACGGTGCTCACCCGGGCCCTGGCGTGTGTCGTCGGGCTCGCGCTCCTCGTGCGCCGGGGGATGATTCTTCCCGACTGGAATGGCCGGACGGCGCGGACGATCGCCCGGGTCGGCGCGCCGACGATGCTCACCGGCGTGCTCTTCAGCCTGATCTACATCTGGCTCGCCCGCGTCACCGCCTCCTTCGGAACCCCGGCACTCGCAGCGCTCGGACTGGGGCACAAGATCGAAGGGGTGAACTACATGATCTGCATCGGCTTTGCCATCGCGGCGGAGACCGTGGTCGGCCAGAACCTCGGGGCGGGGCGGCCCGAGCGCGCGCGACGCGCGGGGTGGCTGACGGCGCGCTACGCCCTTCTCCCCGCCACGATCATCGCCGTGGTATTCCTCTCCGTTCCCGAATCGCTCGCACGCGTCTTCACCGACGATCCCCCTACGATCGCGGCTGCCGCGCTGTATCTTCGGGCGGTCGCGATCGCGCAGCTGGCGCTGCCGTTCGAGGCGGTGCTCGAGGGAGCGCTCGCCGGAGCCGGATTCACGCTCTGGCCGATGACGGCGGTAGTGACCCTGAATGCGCTCCGCATTCCGCTCGCCCCGCTCGCGGCGGCCGAATGGGGGCTCGCGGGCGTCTGGTGGCTCCTGTCCGTTACCGCCATCGCGCGCGCGCTGGCGCTCGTGGCCTTCTGGCGCTGGAGCCGGTGGGCGGAGTCGCGGGTGTGAGGTCCTCGCGCGGGTCCGTAGCGAATCGAAAGGCAACGGCAATCGTCCCATGACGCTGGTCACGCTGCTCACCGACTTCGGCACGACCGACGCGTATGTCGCGGAGATGAAGGGACGGCTCCTGTCCGCCGCGCCCGATGCACGCCTCGTGGACGTTTCGCACACGCTGGCACCCGGCGACGTGCGCGCTGCCGCGTATATCATCGGCCGAGTCTGGCGCCAGTTTCCGCAGGGCACCGTCCACCTGGCCGTGGTGGATCCCGGCGTGGGCACCGAGCGGCAGGCGCTCGCCGTTGCGGCGCACGGCCACTTCTTCATCGGCCCCGATAACGGCATCCTGAGCTCGGTGATCCGGGACGCGGAGGTGAGGATCGCATCGCTTCCGATTCCCGACGGCGTGTCGTCCACCTTCCACGGGCGCGATGTGTTTGCTCCCGCCGCCGCGGCCCTCGCCGCGGGCGCCGAGCTCGGCGCGATCGGGGCCACCTTCGCCGGCATCCCGGTGCGGGTGTCGACGCGGGAGCCGTATCACGAAGGGAAGACGCTGATCGGCGAGGTGATCTACGTCGACCGCTTCGGCACGCTCGTGACGAACTTCAACGCGGGGAACCTGCCCGATTACGCCAGCGTGGAGATCGAAGGCGTCGAGATCGGCAAGCTCCGCCGCACCTACGGGGACGTCGCGACCGGCGGCCTCGTGGCCTACCTCGGCTCCGGCGGGGACGTCGAGATCGCCGTTCGCGACGGCTCGGCGGCGCGCCGGTTCGGGATCGGCGTGGGCGGGAAGGTCCGGGCGCGACTGGGGTGACGCGAAAGCGAATGCCGGACCGGTGGCGTCGAGAGTGGTAAGGTCGATCGTGAGCAGAAACTGCGGCACGACCGGACGAAAGCGGGGTGGAGGGGGTCAGGCAGGCGGGTGGGGTTGAGGCGGCGAGTCTGGCTGAACCGCGAAAACGCGAAAACGCGAAACACGTCAGCGGGCCCTGTTGGAAAGGCGCTGGGCCTTCGAATCTGTTCGCGTGTTCGCGTTTTCGCGATCATGCCGAAATCCAGGCGGCTGGCAATGCTGCCGGGCGCAGCGGGCCTGCCCCACAATGCCGTGCGTCGCTACCCCGATCCTGTCGTCGCCGCGACCGCCCGCTGGTAGCCGTCCCGGACCTTTGCGATCGCTCGCCGGAAGAAGCCGTAAAGCTTCCAGATGATGAAGCCGGCGATGATCACGAGGACGAGCACGATGCCGGCGGTGAGCACCGGGTGGGTGGCCGCGAGCCAGCTCAACCCGATGGCGACGGCATCCTCGAAGAAGCTGAGAAGCCAGTTGCTCACCGGCTCCGGGCTCGCGTTGGCGGCAGCGCGAGCGGAGGCTTTCGCGCCATGCGACGTCAGCGCGACACTGCCGCCGAGGAGCCCGGCCCCGATCTTCCAGACCTCGGGCACGTCACCACCGAACGAGGCGTAGGCGAGCACCATCGCGGCGGGTGGCCGGATGAAGGTGTGGACGGCATCCCACGCGCTGTCCACGAGCGGGATCTTGTCGGCGATGAATTCGACGAGGAAGAGCGCGATCGCGATTCCCATGACCGCGGGATGCGCCAGAATCTGGAGCGAGGCGGGAAGTTCGACGATCCCGAGGCGCTGGAAGAGCCCCGCGGTGGCCATCGTCAGGTAGAGATTGAGCCCCGAGGCGAACGACGTCCCGAGAGCAAAGCCCAGCGTCTGCAGTGGATCCACGTCGCACCTCGCTTCGGCCGGTGAACCGTGAGCCCGACGCGGGAATCATACGACGCCGGGCACGAGTGCGGTACCGGTCCCGGAGCTGCCCGCCGCGCCCGCGCCCGGCGCATCGCGGCCGTCCCGAGTTCCTTGCCATCGCGAAATCGCGAGAACGCGAGAACGCGAAAGCGCGAAAGCACGAAAGCACGAAAGCACGGTCTCGAGACGGTCGCCGCGCCTTTGTTCTTTTTCGCGCTATGGCGCTTTCGCGATTCAGCCGGACCCCGCCTCACCTCACCGCCACTCATCCGCCGGAACTCCCCCTCGATCCCCCTTCGCTACCGCAGCCACTCCACGTTCACGTTGCCGATCGTCGTCGACAGGGAGATGTCGACCTTCCGCTCCGCCGTCGCATAGCCGGGCGAGAGGTACGTGTCGCCCTCGCGGGTCCACCCGGCCGCGGCGAAGCTCGAGAGGAATTTCGCCATCTCCACGCGCACGCCGACGGTCCGGGGGAGGCGCAGTGTCAGCTCGCCCATGGTCATCGAGACGTCGAGCTGCGCATCCGACGCCCAGACACCGCTGAGGTCGAGGAGCGCGGTGCCCACCCCGCCGCTGAAGGTGATGCGGTCGCAGCGGCTGTTCCCGAGGCCCGAGAGCGCGACCTCGGCGGCGCCGGCCTCGATGACGGCAGCGGTGCAGGGCGCCAGGTTCGGGGTCGAGAAGCGGATGGTGGACCGGCTCGCGCCGGTGCCGATGCGAAGCGACGTGATGCGGAGCCCGCCCAGCTCGATGTCAGCATCCACCGCGCCGAGTGCCACGTCGAGCGCGAGCGAGACGGATGGCGAAAGCTGCACCACCGCAGTCTGACCGAGGTGCTCGCGCGACGACACCCGGATGCCGGACCGCCCCGTGCTCTCGAGGCCGAGGTGGACGCTGCCGGCGATGGGATCGAAGCGGCTGATCGGCCGGAAGCGCTCGACGTCATAGACGAGCTGGAGGCCGTAGAGGCGGTTGGCGGGGCCGGGTGCGAGGCGCAGCGATCCGGCGCCGAAATCGAGGCGCGTCGCGAGGCGGCTCTCGCCGTGGCGCTGGCGGGCTGAGCTGAACTCCCGCATCTGCTGCGCCGCCCCGGCTGCGGGCAGGAGCAGCAGGGCAGCGGCCAGCGCGAGTACTGCGCGCGTCATGCGCCGGGGCCGGTGGTGCGACTACCGGCGCCCGGACGCTTGACCGCCGGGACGCCGAACTGCGGTGTGGCCCACAGGTACTCGTCGGTGAGCGCTTCGGGGGGAATGATCCGGCCCGCGAAGTTCTCGCGCACCCCGGCCCGGCTCAGCAGCGCGGCACCGAGACCGGCAGTCGCGAGGAGCCAGGTAACGAGCACGGCGGCTCCGCGGATCAGGCTGCCGGCCACGGGGACCCAGCCGAAGAGCGCCCAGGCCAGCCAGAGCGCCGTGGTCGCTGCGAGGCCGACGAGGAGGAACTGGTAGCTCCCGGGCGCGCCGACCAGGATGCCCTGGGCGAGGCGCCGCCGCGTGTAGGTCTCTCCCATGGCATGCGCCACGGCGAGGTACCCGCCCACGACCCCGACGATGACGAGGAGCACGTAGACGGCAACTGCGAACGGCAGCAGGAGGATGCCCGCGACACTCAGCACGAGGCCGACCACGAGCATGCCGAACGTCGGGAGGATGAGGATCTGCCCGACGAGTCCCGTCACGAAGGCGCGACCGAAGCTGTGCGACACCGTATCCGAGACGACCTGCAGGTTGTGCCGGCCGAAGGCGGCGAGCCCGCAGCCGAGCGCGGCGAGGGCCAGGAAGACGCCCACCACCCCGGCCAGGCGGCGAAGCGTCGCTTCCCCGGCGGAAAGCGGCGGCTCGACCGCAGCGACCTGGGACGCGGTGGCGCTCAACGTCCGCGCCTCGCCGCCGATCTCGCCGCCACGGTCCTGCACTGTTCCGTGAATCGCGACGACGTCGCCCGAGATGACGGCCCCGGGATGCACGACGATGTCGCCGTCATAGGTGACGAGGTTGCCCTGGAGGCGCCCGAAGACTTGGGCGTCCCCTCGCACCACCAGCAGGTGCCCGGCGATCGACTGGTCCGAGCCGACGCTGTAGGCGCCGAGCCGGGCCGCGCCGTTCGGCACGGTGACCCGCATCTCGCTCTCCGGCATGGCGGCGAGGCGGTTCAGGTGCGCTTCGAGGGCAAGGGGGTTCGACACGTCGGAGAGATCGAGCGAGAGGCCCTGCGGCGGCGCCTCGGGAATGGCCTGCGGCTGCGCCGCCTGCGGGCGGGTTCGCACCGCGCGGACCGAATCCGTTCCCTCGCCGCGGATCTGCTGCAGGAATTGCCAGATGTCGCGGGCGGCTCCGGCGGCGACTTCGGCGGCGTCCCGCGGATCGGCTTGAACCGGCCGGATTGCCCCTCCACCAAGGAGCAGGGCGAGCGCGAGTGCGGCGCTAGGCGTGCGCATGCGCCCCTCCCTGAGAAGGAAGGGCCATCAACCTCCGCAGCGCGAAGAGCCCGCCGAGGTAGACCATCGAAATGGCAGCGGACACGAGGGCGAGCCGGGTGGGCGAGCCGAGGAAGCCGCGTGCCGCCGCGTACCAGGGCTGCTCCATCAGGTTCGCCGCGCCGCCGCGCACGGCGATCCAGAGCCAGCTCATCGCTTCGCCGCCAAGCCACGAGCCCGCTGCCGCCAGCGTCTCGCGGTTGCCGAGCGTCCAGATGACGCTTGCCGCCATCGCGCCGACCACGATGATGGCGACCGAAGCCGCTGCGGCAAGCGAGCGCCGCGTGGCGAAGAGCCGCCGCCGCGCGGTGCCGAACGAGTGGAGGGCGAAGGGGTCCGGCATGACCACCCGCGCCATGACCTGGTCGGGGAACCCGGCCGACGGGGCAAAGCTCGAGAGTGCCTCGAGCCGCGTGACGATCGTGCGATCCGCCGCGACCTGGTCCCGGCAGGCGGCGCACCCGGCAAGGTGCCGGTGCGCGTCCTGGCTTGCGGCGCCCTCGAGAAGGGCGTCGAAATCATCGGACGAAAGGTGCGGATTCACGGACCGGGTCATAAGTGAACCCTCCTACGGCAGGTATTCATTGAAGGTTTCATTCGCGAAGGTGGGCGAGGGACTGTCGCAACTCGTTACGAGCCCGGTGGATGTAGGTCTTCACCGTGCCCAGCGGGAGATTGAGGATCTCCGCGATTTCCTCGTACGCGCGGCCCTCGACGTGGCGCAGGAGAATGCACGACCGGTATTCGGGCCGGAGCTGGCCGATGGCCGCCTCGATGGCGCCGCCGAGCTCCTTCGCTTCGACGGCCTCGAGCGGGGACTCGAGCCGGTTACCGATCTGCAGCGCCGTCGCCGCCATCGCCTCGGGGGTCTCGGCGTGCGGCGAGCCGTCGAGCGAGAGCGTGTCGAGCTCGCGCCGGCGGAGGTGATCGATCGCGGCATTGTTGGCGATCTTGAAGATCCAGGACGAGAACTTGAACTCCGGGCGGTACGACTCGATCGCGTTGAGCGCCTTGACGAACGTTTCCTGCGCGAGGTCCTCGGCCAGCTCGCGATCGCGCACCATGCGGAACACGAGCGAGAAGATCGGCCGCTCGTAGCGGCGGATCAGCTCGCGGTAGGCCGGCTCGTGGCCCGTGCGTGCGAGGGCCA
>JBLNHD010000134.1:0-19347 GCA_050268825.1 Gemmatimonadota bacterium | reverse complement strand
AGGCAGGAGGTAGAAAGCCATGACTTATAAAACTGATGAAGAACTGCACAGCGAGGTGATGTTCCAACTCGGCTGGGATTCTCGTATCAAGCACACCGAAGTCGCCCCACCGCGCCCGAGTCCCGAATCCCGAGTCCCTCGTCCCCCTACCACCGGAGCACCACGCTCCCCCAGGTGAAGCCCGATCCGAATGCGGTGAAGACGAGGAGGTCTCCCCGCTCGACCCTGCCCGCGCGGACGCACTCGTCCAGCGCGATCGGGATCGTCGCCGAGGTCGTGTTGCCGTAGCGCTGGATGTTGTTGTAGACCTGCTCCGCGCTGAGGCCGAGTGATTTCTGGACCATCTCCGAGATGCGGAGGTTGGCCTGGTGCGGGATCAGCAGGTCGATGTCGGCCGGGGCGAAGCCCTTCGCGGCAAGCACCGCGCGCACCGACTCCGGCATCCGCACGACGGCATGACGGAAGACCTCCTTGCCGTCCATCTGGAGGAAATGGCGACCCTCTTCGAGATGCTTCGCACTGATGCGAGGGTGGTACATCGAGCCGGGCGCATCCACCCAGAGGCGGTCCGCGTGCGCGCCCTCGGAGTGGATGTCGAAGCCGAGGATGCCGCGGTCCTCGTCGTCGCCCGCGCCCAGGACCGCGGCGCCCGCGCCGTCCGCGAAGATCACGGAGGTGTTGCGTCCTTCGGTCGTCAGGTCCATCCCGGTCGACTGCACTTCGGAGCCCACGACCAGGACCGTGCGGTACGAGCCGGCACGGATCCAGGCATCCGCCACGGAGAGCGAGTAGATGAATCCGCTGCACTGCGTGCGGACGTCGAGGGCGGGCACCGGCCCCGTGCCGAGCTGATCCTGCAGGTAGACGCCGCCGCCCGGGGCGAAATGATCGGGCGTGGACGTGGCGTAGATGATCGCGTCGATGTCACCGGGGGCGAGGCCGGCCATGTCGAGGGCCGCCCTGCTCGCGGAGAGGGCGAGCGACACGCCCGTCTCGCCCTCGCGCACCCACCGCCGCTCGGCGATCCCGGTGCGCGTGCGAATCCACTCGTCGCTCGTATCCATGAGCGTCGAGAGCTCGTCGTTGGTGACGACGCGGTCCGGAACGGCCATCCCGGTGCCGAGGAACACGGCGCGAGTCATTGGGTGCCTTGCTACCGCCGGATCTGGTAGGCGGCCTTGAGGAAGAAGCCGTCGCTGGCCCGGCGGAGCCCGCTGAACGAGAGCGCGCCGGTGTCCTCGAGTGTGGAGCCGTACCCGAAGTAGAGCGCCGTGCCGGGCGTAGGCTCGAACGCGGCGAGCCAGTCCATGCGGAAGACGTTCTGGTCGAGCGCCGGGGCGGGCGCGCCCCCGATGAGGATCGCGTTGCCGCTGACCGGGTCGATCAGCGCCGCCTGCCGCTCGGCCCGATACTCGCCGATGAAGCGGAAGAAGAGCGACCGCCTCGGCTGGAACTCGGCCTTGACCCGTGGGATGATCGCGCGGGCGAACTCGCTGTCGTCGCTGGCGCGGAAGAGCCGGACGAACTGCGTGCCGGCGTCGATGCGGATCGAGGCGGCGGGGCGCAATGTCAGCCCCGCGCCGATCTCGAAGCCGTGCCCTTCGCCCGCCTCGGCGAAGATCGGCGCTGCGCCGAATCCGATTTCCACCGACGCGCTGAACGACTGGAACGTCGGTGTCTCGAACGACACGTTGCCGCTGACACTCGTGACCTGCTCGGCCGGAACGAACGGAACGGGCCCGCCAGGTCCGTCGACCGCGTACCCACCGAACATCGCAGGGGTGAAGCGCACGAAGCCGCGCTCCAGGTGGCTCTCGATGCCCCATCCCCCGCGCAGGGAGAAGTTCGTGTTCACTTCCTCCTGGCCCTCGATCGCGTCGCCGACGGCGAAATCGTCGTAATCCCAGAGCCGGTTCAGGCCGAAGAAGGTCGTGAAGTTCTCGATCGTGGCGCCACGGCAGCCGTACCACGAGAGGCGGTTGAACGCGCTGCCCTCGACGATCCCGGTCCGGTTCACGAACCCCGCACGCGTCGCGAACCCGGGGGCGATGGCATTGAGCCGGTAGTTGAATCCCCACGAGCGGCCGGTGCGATCGAACTCCAGCTTGCCGATCAGGCCGTCGCGCGACGTGCCGCCATCGCGGGTCCAGCTGTTCCCGAGCTGGGCTTCGATGAAGTAGAGGCGCGCGAAGACGATGTGCGCGTCGGCGGCGGCGACCCGGTTGTAATCGTCCCCTTCGATCCGATCGGTGTACGTGAAACCCGCCGTGGAGGCGGAACCGAGGTCGTAGCGGGCCCGCGCGATGTTGAAGAGCGCCTCATCGTCGTCCGGCGTCTCGTCGAGGGCGGCGAGGTACGCCGTGGCCAGTCGGCCGAACTTGCCGGTGAACTTGGCGCCGCCGAGCGGATCGGCGATCTGCCGCGTATACACCAGCCGGTTCGGGGTGGCGAAGAGCTCGATTCCCTCGAGGAAGAAGGGGCGCTTCTCCGGGAAGAACAGGGCAAACCGCTCGTTGACCGTCACCTGGCCTTCGTCCGACTCGATGGTGCTGAAATCGGGATTGATCGTGGCGTCGAGCGAGAAGTTGGTGAAGCCGAGGCGGGCGTTGACGCCCGCGCTCGGATCGAGGTCCTCGCGCTCGAACCCGCCGCCCACCGGATCGCGCGCGCCGACGAGCGCGGTCGTCACGAACGGCTGGATCTCCGTCACGATGCCGCGCTCCATCCGCTCGAGCCCGGTGATGGTGCCGCTCTGCGCGAGGAAACTGCTGTTGGCACGCCGCGTGTCGGCCCAGGTGTCCTGGTAGCCGGTCCGCTGCGTCACCCGGACGACGTTGAGCCCCCAGGTCTGCGGCGACCCGCCCGGGAAGCGCAGGCTCTTGAACGGGATGCGCACCTCGACCACGTAGCCGGTCTCGGTGACGCGCCCCTGGGAATCCCACTGGTAGTCGGGATTGAGGTCGACATTGCCGGCGGAGATCTCGCCGGGGGTGAACTGCCCTTCGCTGCGGACGCCGTCTTCCTGTGCCCCGCGCGGGTTCACGCCGAACATGAACGCGCGGCGCTGGTCGTTGAACGTGTCGATGTAGATGGTGACGCGATCTTCCTGGCCCAGGTTGTCGCGGTCGGCCACGGTGGCGCGGAGCGACTGCGGATTCGCGTCGGAGGCGATGATGCCGAAATACATGGCGGAGGGCGAATACCAGACACGGACCTCGGTTTCCTGCTCCGCGGGACGGCTGTCCACCGGCTGGTACTGGCGGAATCCGGTGAGCCGGGCCGCCTGCGCCCATGCCGGCTCGTCGAGCTGGCCGTCCACGGTGACCTCCGCCTCGATGCGTGGAACCTGCGCCACGGGCGGAGGCGCCTGCGGAGGACGGCCGCTGCCCGGATCCTGGAGGGCGGCGAGGAGGAGGAGCGTATGCACGGTGGTCATGTCGTTGGATTCGGCTCGAAGATAAGGCGCCCGCGCCGGAAAGACGACCGGGGGACGGCACGCTGATCCCGGCTGCCGTCCGTGCCGGGTGGATGGACCCACCGTCCCGTTCCGTCGGTTCGTGGGTTCGTGCGCGCAGTATCAGCCCGGAAAGCGGAAGGGAGCGTCGACCACCCGCTCCCTTCCGACAACCGTCCGCGTGCCGGCGGCTATTCGTATCGCAGCGCCACGATCGGATCGAGGCTCGCCGCGCGCCGCGCCGGCCAGATCCCGAAGAAGAGCCCGACGAACGCGCTGAACGCGAACGCGACGACGATGGCCGGGAGCGAGATGAGTGTGTTCCACTGCATGAACTTGGCGAGCATCACCGCCATCCCGCTGCCGAAGAGGATCCCGAGCACGCCGCCCACCAGGCAGAGCGTCAGGGCCTCGATGAGGAACTGCGCCATGATGTTCACGCGCGTCGCGCCGAGGGCCTTGCGGATGCCGATCTCGCGCGTCCGCTCGGTGACGGACACGAGCATGATGTTCATGATGCCGATGCCGCCGACGAAGAGGCTCACCGCCGCGATGCTCGCCAGCAGGATCGTGAAGGTCTGCGTGGCCTGCTGCCGCGTGGCGAGGATGTCCTGCGGGTTCCGCACCTGGAAGTCGTTGGCCTGGCCGGGGCGAATCCGGTGCTCGCGGCGGAGGACGCGCTCGAGATCCACCATGCCCTGCTCGATGGGCACGTCGTCGGCAACCTGGACCGAGATCGACCGCACCCGGTCGGTGCCGAGCACGCGGAACTGTGCGGTCTGCAGCGGAATGAAGATCTGCTCGTCCGGGTTCTGCCACGATCCTGCCGAGCCCTTGCGGCTCAGCACGCCGATGATCTCGAAGGGAATCCCGCGGACCAGGAGCTGCTGTCCGATCATCGCCGCCGGGTTCATGCCGAGCTGCTCGGGCACGTCGGCGCCGAGCACGGCGTAGCGCTGCCGGGACTCGTCCTCGCCCTGGCGGAAGGAGCGCCCGAAGGGAACGGTGTAGTTCCGCACCTCGACGAAGTTCGCCGTGGTCCCGACGATCGGGCTGTTCAGGTTCTGGTTCCCGTACTTCACCTGCATGTTGGACTGCAGCTCGGGCACCACCGCCTTGATGAGCTTCGCGTCGCGCCGGATGGCCAGGTAGTCGTCCGTCGTGAGGCTCACGCGGTTCCCCTGCGCCACCCCACCGCGGAACGACTGGCCCGGGAAGATCGTGAAGGTGTTGGCGCCGAGCGAGGCGATCTGTTCCTCGACCGCCTTCTGCGCGCCGCTGCCGAGCGCCACCATCGTGATCACGGCGCCGACGCCGATGATGATGCCCAGCATCGTGAGCATCGACCGCAGCTTGTTCGCGCGGATCGACTGGAACGCGACCGCGATGGTTTCGCCGACGAGCATGACTACCTCCGCTGCTGCTGCTGCATGCCCGGGACGCCGCCGCCGCCGGTCATGTTGTTGATGCGCTCCTTCGCTTCCTGCTGCGACTCGACGAGGCTCGCGCTCGGCAGCACGAGCACCGAGTCGCCCGCCTGGAGGCCCGACACGACTTCGCTGTAGTCGAGGTCGGTGAGGCCGGTGCGGATCGGCACGGGCGTCGGCTCGCCGCCCCGTTTCACGAAGACGATGTAGCTGCCGCCGAACTGCGCGTCGGTGCCGCTCTGCCGCCGGGCGCCCGGGCCGCCGCGCTGCATGCCCTGGAACACGCTCCGGATGAGCCGCTGCTCCTCGGGCGTGGGCTGCTGGCCGCTCATCCGCTTCTGCATGATCGCGCGGATCTGGGCCTCGGTGACCCCCGCGGGGAGCTTGACCGTCTGGCCGTTTGGCAGCGTCATCGTGTTGCCGGCCGCGGAATCGCCGCGCGGCGTGGCGGCCCCGAGCGAGGCGCGCCGCCCGGCGGTATCGGCCGCGGACGAGTCGCGGGCCGCCACCTGGCGCTGCTGCTCCTGCTGCGCCGCGGCGATCTGCTCCTGCACCTTCTCCGGGTCGAGTCCGAGCACTTCGGCCGCGGACGCGACGTCCCGCTGGGTGCGCAGCGAGGCGTTGGGCACCGCGAGCACCCCTTCGCGGCGCCCGACGTGGATCTCGACTTCCGCGTTCATGCCGGGACGGAGGAGCCCCTCGCGGTTCTGGATGCGCACGATCACCGGGAACATCGTGACGTTCTGCTGGACCTCGGCAAGCGGCTCCACCTTGAGCACCTCGCCCTCGAACGGGCGATTCGGGAACGCGTCCACCGTGACGGTCGCGGCGAGGCCCGGCTGGATCTTCCCGATGTCCGTCTCGTCCACCAGCGTGCGGACCTGGACCAGGTTGAGGTCGGCCATGGTGAGGATCGCGGTCCCGCCGCTGACGTTGCCGGTGGCCGAGGTGATGATGGAGCCGCGCTCCACGCTCCGCGAGATGATCGTGCCGGTGATCGGCGCGCGCACGTCGGAATCGTCGAGCTGGATGCGGGCGTTCTCGACCGCCACCTGGCTCCGGACCACCGCGGCGCGGGCATTGGCGTAGGCGAGCGCGGCGTTCTCATGCTCCTGTTCGGTGATCGCCTGCGTCTGGAAGAGCTCGTCGGCGCGGCGCTTCTGGCTCAAGGCGTTCGCCTGCTGTGCCTTGGCCACCTCGAGCTCGGCCTGCGCCTGCGCCAGCGTGTTCTGCGGGATGCGCCGGTCGATGCGCACCAGGAGGTCGCCGCGGTTCACCAGCTGCCCCGTCTCCGCGAGGATCTGCAGCACCTCGCCCGAGGCGCGCGACTTGACCTCGACCGTGGTGTCGGGCTGGATGGTGCCCGCCGCCTGCGCGGACACGACGATGTCCCGCGTCTCGACGGGGAGGGCCTGGTAGACCACCTGCGGCGCCTCCTCCTTGCATGCCGATGCGAGGAGGGCGAGGGCGGCGGCCATGACGAATCTCGTGCGCATCAGTGTGTTGCCTCGGTCTTGAAGTCGCGCTCGACCTGCCCGTCCTTGAGGTGGACCTGGCGGTCGGCGTGGGCGGCGATGTCGTGCTCGTGCGTCACCAGGACGATGGTCTGTCCCGTGGAGTGCAGCGTCTCGAAGAGCGCCATGATCTCGACGCTGGTGGCGCTGTCGAGGTTCCCGGTCGGCTCGTCGGCCAGCAGGATGCTCGGATTGTTCACCAGCGCCCGCGCCACGGCCACGCGCTGCCGCTGACCGCCGGACAGCTCGTTCGGGCGGTGATGCATGCGATCACCGAGCCCGACGCGCTGGAGCGCGTCGACCGCCATCCGCGAGCGCTCCTTCGAGCCGATGCCCGCGTAGACCAGCGGCAGCTCCACGTTGTGGAGGGCGGTAGCGCGGGGCAGGAGGTTGAACGTCTGGAACACGAACCCGATCTCCTTGTTGCGGATCCGGGCGAGCTCGTCGTCCTCGAGCTCCGAGACGCGGTGGCCGTTGAGCCAGTACTCGCCGCCATCGGGGCTGTCGAGGCAGCCGATCATGTTCATGAGCGTGGACTTGCCCGATCCGGACGGCCCCATGATCGCCACGAACTCGTTCTTGCGGATCACGAGGTCCACGCCGCGGAGGGCGCGCACGATCTCGCCCCCCATGTCGTACTCGCGCTGCAGGTTGCGCGTCACGATCACCGCGTCGCGGGGGATGTCGGCGGGGAGGAGCGCCATGCGCTCCGCGGTATCCGAGAGCGAGGCGGTCATAGGCTCCGTCCGATGATGGCTTCGATCTGCGCACGGGCGCGCAGGTAGTCGAACCGCGCGTTCACCACGTCCACTTCCGCCTGGTCGAGCGCTTCCTGCGAGGTGAGCAGATCCACGATCGTCGAGGCGCCGAGCCGGTAGCGCTCCTGCTGCACGCGCAGGTCTTCCTGCGCGGCGAGGACGCTCATCTGCGTGATCGTGATGCGCGCCGACGCCGCCTCGAGCTGGGCGAGCTGCGCCGTGATATCGGCGGACACGGCGCGCGCCGTCTCCTGCGCCTGGGCTTCCGCCACGAGCAGCGCGTTGCGCTGCGTCTCGATGTTCTGCTCGCGCTGGAAGCGGTTGAAGAGCGGCCAGCTGAGCCCGAGCGAGACCGAGCGGTTGTTGTAGAGGTCGTAGTCCCGCGAGCTGCTGCCGCTCAGGCCGACGTTGCCGGAGAGCGAGAGCGTGGGCCAGTACGCCGAGCGCGAGGCGCGGTAGGAGGCGCTGGCGGCCTCCGAGCTCGCGACGGCCGCCTGCAGCTGGGGCGAGCGCGCTTCCGCCTCGGCGCGGATCGCCGCGGTGTCGAGGGCGGGCGGACGCACCGAGAACGCGGAGTCGTCCACCGCCGCCACCCGGCCGGTGCGGCCGATCAGCCGCGCCAGGTTCGCCTCCGCCGTGGCCAGCGCGCTCTGCGCCTGGATCAGCTGGAGCTGCGCGTTGCCGAGCGTGACCCGGGAGCGGAGCGAGTCCGATCGCGTCGCCGAGCCGGCGGCGAGCTTGTTGACCGCGACCTTGAGCTGCTCTTCCGCGCGCCGCACGCTCGCCTCGCGCACGGCGAGGAGCTGCCGCGCGCTCAGCGCGTCGAAGAACTGGTTGGTCGTCGTGAGCGCCTGGCGGTAGCGGGCATCGACCAGCGAGGCCTCCGCCGCGTCGCCGGAGGCGCGCGCGGCCCGCGTGTCGGCGCCGCGGCGGAACCCGGTGAAGAGGTCCACGCTCGAGCTGAGCGACATGCTCAGGCTGCCGCTGCTGCTGCCGACGGCGAGCCCCGTGTTCGGGTCCACGCGGGACGGCACGCCGGAGAACGACCGGTTGGTCGAGCTGTTCAGGTTGAGCGACGGCAGGTACTGCGCCTTCGCGGTGCGGAGCCGGGCGTCGGCGTTTTCCACCGCCACCTGCGCCTGCACCACGCTCGGCTGCACCTGCTCAGCCAGGCGGACCGCCTCGGCGAGCGTGACCCGCGGCGTGCCCACCGTGTCGATCACGGGAATCGCGGCGCGCGCGGAGTCCGTGACCTGCGCCGCGGCGCCCCCCGGCACGGCGGCGAGCGCGGCGAGGAGGAGGAAGTCAACGCGGCGCATGCGAGTCGCCTCCGCGGTTGCGCATCGAATCGGACCGTCTCGTCATGTCGGTGAACTTCCGCTGCTGGTCGGGGGTGAGTTGCGATCGGATGTCCGAACGAATCGCCTGCTGCAAAGTTTCAAAGCGCGGCTCCATCTCGCGGCGGAGCGAATCCATCGCCGGCTTGCGGCGATCGAGGATGGCGCGGACGCTGTCGCGCTGCGGGTCGCTGAGGTCGAGCTCCTCGGTGAGCCGCGCGAGATAGCCGCCGCGACCCCGGCCGCCGCGCTCGTGCCGGTCGTCGGCGCGCTCGGCGATGAGCGTGCCCCCGGCGCCGGCGAGCACGCCCACGAGGAAGGCGGCAAGGAGCAGCACGGCCGCACCACGGCGCGAGCGCATCAGCGGTCTCCGACCATGGCGGCGAGGACCGCGTCGGTGCCCGCATCGGCGCCGCCGGACAGGAGGAGCGTCGGCACCGTGGTCTCCACCGCGTCCACCAGGGTCACCACCCGGCCCTCGGCGACCTCGGACCGCGCGAGCCAGATGGCCAGGGCCAGCGCGACGGCCGCCGCGGCGGCGACGCCGGTCCGCGCCCAGCCGGACAGGATGTCCCAGACGCTCTCGCGGGCCTCCGCCCGGATCGCGGCCGCCATCCGGGTCACGAACGCGCCGTGGTGGGACGGCTCCAGCGCATCGCGCAGCAACCGGCCGAGCGCCTCGTCGGGACCCGAATCGAAGGGACTCGTCATCTCATCTCCTCGAGCAGTGAGCCGAGCTGCTCGCGCAGCGAGCGCCTGGCATGGAATACGTCCGACCGCACCGTGCCTTCCGGAATGCCCAGCACCTCGGCAATCTCCGCGTGCGCGTACCCTTCCGCGTCGAACATCGTGACGGCGAGCCGCTGCCGCTCCGGGAGCCCGGCCAGCGCCGCGTCCACCCGCTCGCGGATGAGCGCGCGGTCGGTGTCCCGCTCCGGACCCGCTCCCGGCGCCGCTTCGGCCGGACTGAGCGGCTCGGTCCGCCGCACCGCGCCGCGGCGCTGGAGATCCCGCGCCGCGTTGAGCACGATCCGCATGAGCCACGGGCGGAAGGGCCGGTCCGGGTCGTACCGGTCGATGGCGCGCCAGGCCGCCAGGAGCCCGTCCTGCGCGGCATCGTCCGCGTCGTGCTCGTTGCCGAGGAGGGCGCGGGCGGCGCGGCGGACGGCCGGGGCGTGCCGGTCCACGAGGGCGCCGAAGGCGCCGCCGTCTCCCGAAGCTGCCCGCCGGGCCAGCTCGGCATCGGCCACACTGGGGTTACGCATGAACCCGGGAGAATGTTGGGATGCCGCCCGGGCGGCAAGCGGAAGGGCCGGCCTGCCCGGCTAGCGGTCGGCGCGGCGCCGGAACGCCTCGCGGGCCGCGCCGAGCGCGAGCCAGACGCAGAGGGCGCCGAAGACGTACGCCGTTGCCCGGGGAAGGGCAAGGAAGAGGGCGGCCAGGAGGACGAGCACCGCACTCATCGGACCGAAGAGCGAGCGGCGGGCCCCGCTCGCCACCGTCCGGAGCGCGAGTGCCGCGCGCTGGCGCATCTCGCGCCGGCCGTGCCGGTACGCCACGCGGCGCTCGGGCTCGATATGGGTCAGGGCAGTGGGCAGGCGCGCACTGATGCGCTGCGGGCCGCGCACCCGGCGCCGGGACACCTCGCGGCTCCGCGACACATCGCGGCGGAACTGGTTCTCGAGCGCCTCGGCGAGGGCGGTGTCCTCCACGAGCACGTCGAGCTCGTAGTTCCCGATGAGGCTCGCCGGGTTGATGTTGCTCGACCCGACGCGCACCCACCGCTGGTCCATCGAGACGGTCTTCGCGTGCAGCATCGGGCCGTCCCATTCGAAGATGCGCACGCCGGCACGGAGGAGCTCGCGGTAGCCGATGCGGGTCACGTTGCGGACGATGGGGATGTCGCTGCTCCCGGGCACGAGGAGCCGGACGTCCACGCCATCGGCCGCGGCGTCGCGGAGTGCCTGGAAGAGGCGCGCCGGCGCCACGAGGTAGGCGTCGGTGATCCAGAGCCGCTCGAGTGCGCCGGCGGTGAGCAGCTCGATCACGCGATAGACCCGCTCCCGCCCGGGCTCACCGGCAATCACGCGCACCGCGGCCGTGCCGGCCGGGGGCACGTCGGAGGCGGTCTCGCCCTCGGGAATGGTCCCGCCGGCAATGCCCCAGGTGATGCCGAACGCCTGATCGAGCGCCGTGGCCGCGGGCCCGCGGATGTCGACCGCCGTATCGCGCCACGGCTCGCATCCCGGCCCGGTTTCGCCGGTCCACTCGCACCCGATGCAGAGGCCGCCGATGATGGCGCGACCTCCGTCGGCGACGAGGAGTTTGCGATGATCGCGGGTCAGAACCGGGACGACGTCGAGAGGGCCCATCCGGTTGAATGCCCGCACCTCGATCCCGGCGTCGCGGAGCGCGCGCCAGTAGCGGCCCCGTGTGCCGATCGAGCCGAACCAGTCGTAGAGGACGCGGACGCGCACGCCTTCGCGCGCGCGCCGGATCAGCAGCTCCGCGAACTTGAGGCCGACGCTGTCGCTCCGGATGATGTAGTTCTCGAGATGGATCCAGCGCTCGGCGCGCCGGATGAGGTCGTACATCGCCTCGTAGGTGTCGGGCCCGTCGATGAGCGGGGCGACGCTGTTGCCCGGGATCGGCCGGCTGCCCGCCGCGCGGCTCAGCGCGCTGTCCACCACCTGCGCGCGGCGGTCTGCGCCCTCGTCGCTCATGCGGCGCCGAGACCGAGCTCCACCTCATGAGGCCGGAGCGCGGCGAGCACGAAGGCGATGTGGTCGTCGAGCGGGACGCCGAGCTCCTCCGCGCCGCGGAGGACGTCCTCGCGGCTCACGCCGCGCGCGAATGCCTTGTCCTTGAGCTTCTTGCGCACGCTCGGCACCTCGAGGTCGGCCAGACTCTTCGAAGGCCGCACGAGCGCGCACGCTACGAGAAAACCGCAGAGCTCGTCCACGGCGAAGAGCGCCCGCGCCATTTCGGAATCGCGCGGCACGCCGGTGTAGGTGGCATGTCCGAGGATGGCGCGCTGCATGTCTTCGGGGAGCCCGCGGGCGGCAAGGATCCGTACGCCCTCGGCGGGATGTTCCTCGGTGGGGGAGTGTGCGTCGTTCGGAAACCGCTCGTAATCGAAGTCGTGGAGCAGTCCCACCAGCCCCCACTGCTCGGGATCCGCGCCGACGCGCACCGCCATGGCGCGCATCGCCAGCTCGACGGCGTACATGTGGCGCCGGAGCGCCTCGGAGGCCGTGTACTCGTGCACCAGGTCGATGGCCTGCTGCCGGGTGAGCGACATCGAAGCTCCTGGCGGAGGGGAGTCAGCCGCCTTCGCTGAAGGGCTGGGCCGAGCCGGCGGTGAGCGGAACGCGGGTCATGGCATCGCCGTCGAGCGTGATCTCGAAGGCGTACGCCCCGGCGCGCGGAAGGGGAACATCGAAGACGAGGACGGCACCCGCCTCGACGTCCACCACGCCGGCAGGGGGCTCGCCGAACTGCACCGTGCCGTCGCCGCCGGCGAGTTCCGCACCCTGCTCGTCGACGAAGCGGATGCGGAGGGTGTGGGTCCCGATCTCGGTGCGGCGTCCGCGCACGCGCAGGACCAGATGCGTCCGCGGATGCACCGCCGGGAACTTCTGGACCCAGACGTGCTGGAAGATGCCCAGCACGCTCAGCTTGCCCTGCTGGTCGATGAGCGCGTAGTCGGCGACGACCGCGAAGTCGATCTGCAGCTTACGCCACCCGGATCGAGTTGACGACGTCGTTCTGCCGGATGGAGTTCACCACGTCCATGCCCTCGGTGACCTGCCCGAAGACGGTGTGCTTGCGGTCCAGATGCGGCTGCGGTGAATGGCAGATGAAGAACTGGCTTCCGCCCGTGTCCTTGCCGGCGTGCGCCATCGAGAGCGTGCCGGCCACGTGCTTGTGGGTGTTCAGGTGCGTCTCGCACTTGATCTGGTAGCCCGGACCCCCGGTGCCGACCCGCGGATTGTTCGGGTCCTTCGAGAGCGGGTCTCCGCCCTGGATCATGAAGTTGGCGATGACGCGATGAAAGCGTGTGCCGTCGTAGAAATGGTCGTTGGCGAGCTTCGTGAAGTTCTCGACCGTCTTCGGCACTTCGGTATCGAACAGCTCGGCCACGATGGTGCCCTTGCTGGTCTCGATCGTTGCTGTCTTGGCCACTGAATGCCTCCCGATCAGTAGAACACGGACTCCGGAATCCTCCGAATCTAGCGGGACGCGGCGAGCGTCGCCGCCCAGGCCGCGTCGTCGTGTGCGGGCAGCCGGCACGAGGTCCCGATGCACAGATAGGCCGCAGCGACAGCGCCGTCACCAAGCATCGCGCGGAGCGCCGCCGGGAGCGGGGTATCGGCCACCGCGCGCGGGTCGAGACGCCGCACCGTGCGGCGCGGCAGAAAGGTCGCGAGCGCGCGCCGGTGCATGCGATCGGCCTCGGCGTCTCCCGGCGAGCCGACCACGACGATGTGGGATGCCGGGTGGAGCATCCGGTCCACCGCGAGGAGGTACGTGGCCGCATGCAGCCCGAGCGCGGGCGCGCTGCCGCCGAACGCGCGCACCAGGGCCTCGCCGCGCGCTCGCCATTCGGCGGAGTCGAGATGCTCCGCGAGGCGGAAGGCGGCGAGCGCGGCGACGCCGTTCGGCGCCGGCGTCGGCGAGTCCTGGACCGGCTTGGCGCGCGCGGGAAGGAGGCCTTCGCCGCCGCGCTCGCGCGGAGTGTCGAAGAGGCCGCCGGCGTCGGGGTCGAGGTGGTCCGCCCAGGTCCGCTCGAGCAGGGCCCCGGCCCAGCGCAGCCACCGCTCCACGCCCGTGTGCTCGAAGGCATCGAGTGCCGCAGCGGCGGCCTGGACCTGGTCGTCGAGGAATCCGGGCGCACCGCCAGGCGTGTGCGGCACTGCGTCCAGATCGTGGCTGCCCCGCAGGCGCTCGAGCGAGCGCAGCGCGTGGTCCGCCGCCCACGGCTCATCCACGACAGGCGACGCGTGCAGCAGCGCGGACGCGAGCATCGCGTTCCACGCGGCATAGCGGGTGCGGTCCACGAAGGGGGCCGGGCGCCGGCCGCGCGTCTCGATCATCTTCGTCATGGCCGACTCGAGGAGCGCCCGCACGGCCTCCTCGCTCCGTCTCGTCCGCAGCGCGATGGCCGGGATCGTCGCCGCCAGGTACAGGACGTTGCGGCCGGGGTCGTGATGCATTTCCCCGGCAGTGCCGATATCGAACCGCGCCGCCGCCACCTCGAGCTCGTCGGCGGCGAGTACCGCGGTGGCCTCCTCCAGCGACCAGGTGAAGTAGTCGCCGTCGTCCTCGAGTCCGACGTCGGCATCCTGGCTCGCGCCGTAACCGCCCGCCGGATCCGCGAGCACCTCGCGGACCCAGCGCACGATACCGCGTGCCACGTGACGGTACTCGTCGCGCCCGAAGGCCGCTGCCGCGTCGGCGTAGACCCGCAGCAGCTCCGAGTTGTCGTACGCCATCTTCTCGAAATGCGGCACGATCCACTGCGCGTCGACGCTGTAGCGGTGGAAGCCGCCACCGAGCTGGTCGTGGATCCCGCCGGAGGCCATGCCGTCGAGGGTGCGCAGGATCATCGTGCGCACGCCTTCGTCGGGTGCATCGGCCCAGCGCTGCAGCAGCAGCGCGATCGCCGACGGGTGGGGGAACTTCGGCTGCGCGCCGAAGCCGCCGTGCACCGGATCGAACGCCGCTCCCATCTGCGCCACCGCCTGCTCGAGGGCGGCCTGGCCCACCTCGCCCGGGCGCGCTTCATCGAGGTCGTCCTCGACGAGGCGGCGGAGGGCGGCGGCCTGCGCGCCGACCTCGTCGCGCCGCTCGCGCCACGCCGCGAGGACGCTCTCGAGCACGGTGCGGAAGCTGGGCCGCCCGTACTTGCCGTCCGGCGGAAAGTAGGTCCCGCCGTAGAAGACTTCGCCCTGGGGCGTGAGGAACGCCGTGAGGGGCCAGCCTCCCTGGCGCGTCAATGCCTGGACCGCGCGCTGGTAGCGCGCATCCACGTCGGGCCGCTCGTCCCGGTCCACCTTGATGCACACGAAGTTGGCGTTGAGGAACTCGGCGAGGGCGGGATCCTCGTAGGACTCGCCGTCCATGACGTGGCACCAGTGGCACCAGACCGCCCCGATGTCGAGCAGGACGGGCCGCTCCTGGCGTACCGCGGCGTCGAAGGCCTCGCCTCCCCAGGGATACCAGTCGATCGGCTGATGGGAGGCGCTCTGCAGGTACGCGGAGGCGGCGGTGGCAAGTCGGTGCGCGCTCATCCCGGAAGGTAGACGATATATTCACGGGGATGAACCCGGATGAACTCACGCAGGCCCGCGAGGATGCGCGCGAACTTCTCTACGCCGCGGTCGAGGAGCAGCGCATCTCCCCCGAGGTCCTCGAGCTCCGGCTCGCGCTGATCGGCGAGGCGCCGTCCTCGGCGGCGGTTGCGGCCATCATCGCCGATCTTGCGCCGACGGGCGGCTACGACCTCGTTCCCGCGGAGACGCAGACCGCCTGGGCCAACGCGCCCGAGTATCTCCGGCTGTCGGCGGTGTTCGGCACCACCAGGCGCGAGGGCGTCTGGACGGCGCCACTCTCGCTCGACATCGAGTGCATCCTCGGCGAAGTCCACGTGGACCTTCGCGACGCCCTGTTCGGCGCCGACCTGCTCGAGATCCACGTGGACGTGTACCTCGGCGAGGTCGTGATCACGGTGCCGTCCGGAACCGAGATCGAGAACCACTGCAGCAATGTGCTGGGAAGCTCGAAGCACAAGCTGGCGAAGCGCGACGCGTCCCCGCCCAACGGCCTGCTGGTGCGCATCACCGGGAAGGTGGTACTCGGCGACCTGACGACGCGCGAGCGCCTCCCGAGCGACCTCGCCCCTTTGCCGCCGCCCGGGATCCGCGGGTGGCTGGCCCGGGTGACGGGGCGCGCGGACTGACGGGGCGAGGCGGGGCCCCGGGGGCGACGAACGCCGACGGGCAGAGATCCGCGAGAACGCATCGGTCGCACTGAGGGCGTCGCGCGATGCAGACGCGCCGTCCGTGGAAGATCAGGAGGTGGGAGAGGAGCGCCCACTCCTCGCGCGGGGCGAGCTTCATCAGGTCCTGCTCCACCTTCTCCGGATCGTCGTGTTTCGTGAGCCCGAGATACCGGCTCAGCCGTCCCACGTGGGTATCGACCGTCACCCCTTCATTGATCCCGTAGGCATTTCCCAGGATGACGTTCGCGGTCTTCCGCCCCACGCCCGGCAGCGTGCGCAGCTCCTCCATGGAGCGCGGGACGGCGCCGCCATGGCGCTCGACCACCGCACGCGCCATCCCGAGCAGGCTCTTCGCCTTGTTGCGGAAGAAGCCGGTGGGCCGGATGATCGCCTCGACGTCCTCCTGCCGGGCGTCGGCGAGGGCCGCCGCGTCGGGGTAGCGCGCGAAGAGCGCGGGCGTGACGAGGTTCACGCGCGCGTCGGTGCACTGGGCCGAGAGGATCGTGGCGCAGAGCAGCTCGAACGCATCGCGATGGTCGAGCTCGCAGTGCGCGTCCGGATACTCCGCCTTGAGGCGGCGGAGCATCTCGGCGGCGGCGTCCGCGCTGCGGCGCCCGCGCGGCTTCCAGTTCACCGGCGCCGCCCCGCGAAGGTGCGGAAATCGTCCGCGCCGAGCGAGTTCACGATGTCGCTTCCCCGCAGCCCTGCCTTTCGCGCCATCGCGATGCCGAACGAGATGTAGGACAGCCCGGCCACGTTGTGCGCGTCGGCGCCGAGCGAAATCGCCGCGCCGGCGCGCCGCGCCTGCGCCGCCATGCGCCAGTCGAGATCGAGGCGATGGGGGTCGGCGTTGATCTCGAGCGCTACGCCCGTCTCCGCCGCCCTGGCGATGACGGCATCCATGTCCACCGGGTACGGGTCCCGCGCGAGGAGCAGCCGGCCTGTCGGATGCCCGAGGATCGTGAGGTACGGGTTGTCCATCGCGGCGAGGATGCGCGCGGTCATGGCGGCGCGATCCATGTTGAAGCGGCTGTGCACCGAGGCGATCACGAAGTCGAGGCGTGCGAGGATCGACTCGTCGTAGTCCACCCGCCCGTCCTGAAGGATGTCGGCCTCCACGCCCTTGAGCACCGTGATGCCGTCGAGCCGCGCGTTGACCGCGTCGATCTCGTCGGCCTGCCGCTCGAGGTCGCCGGGGGCGAGACCGCCGGCGTAGGCGGCGGCGGCGCTGTGATCGGTGATGCCGACCCAGGAATACCCTGCCGCACGTGCCGCCACCGCGATCTCCTCGACGGTATTCGAGCCATCCGAGTATCGGGTGTGGCAGTGCAGGAGTCCCGCGAGGTCGCGGCGCTCGACGAGGGCCGGCAGCGTTCCGGCCGCCGCGAGGTCGATCTCGCCGAATCCCTCGCGCATCTCCGGTGGAATCCACGCGAGGCCGAGCGCGGCGTAGAAGCGCTCTTCGTCGGGGGTGGGAATGAACTCGCTGCCCCGCCAGAGCGCAGCCCCGTGCAGGCTGAAGCCCTCGGACGCCGCGCGGAGCGCGAGGTCCCGCAGGTGCTCCTCGCTGCCCGTCGCCTGCACCAGCACGGCCCCCGCGTTCACCGGCGTCGTCACGATCACCTGGGCGCTGGAGCCGCCGGTGAAGCGGAGCGTGACGCGCCGCTCGTCCTGCCCGGCGAATTCGTCCACCCCGGGCATCTGGCTGAGGCGGCGAAAGAGCTCGCCGGGCGGCACCTCCGCCACGAGCACGAGGACGACCTGGCGCACGATCTCGGTGCAGCGCCGCACTTCGCCCGCGACGTGCGCGCCGAGCACGCCCGGCAGCCGCGCCAGGGCGGCCCGCAACGTCTCGGCTTCGTCCGCCGCGTGATGGAACAGCCGATGACCGGCGGACTGCCGCACGAATGCGATGCCGCGCAGCACATTCTCCGCCGTGCGCGGACCGAAGCGGGGAAGGCGGGCCAGGCGGCCGTCCCGCGCGGCCTCCTCCAGCTCCGGCAGCGATTCGATGTCCAGCTTTTCGTGGATCTGCCGGATCTTGGCAAGGCCGAGACCGGGGACGCGCATCATTTCGACGAGGCCCGGTGGGATCTGCTCGCGCAGCTCCTCGAGCATCGACGCCCGGCCCGTTTCGGCGAGCTCGGTCACGATCCGGAGTGTCGCCGGCCCGATGCCCTTCGCCGCGGCAAGCGCGCCGCTGGCGAGCGCGGTGCGCAAGTCGACCGGAAGCGCCGCCACCGCACGCGCGGCAACGCGGAAGCCGCGGATCCGGAAGGTGTTCTCCCCCTTGAGCTCGAGGAAATCGGCGATCTGCTCGAGCACGTGGGCCGCGGCCTGCCGGTCGAGCGGGCCCTGGAGGCCGGGACTCATGCGGGCGCCGACGCGGTGCGGGCGCGCCAGCCGAGCTCGAGCAGTTCCTCCTCGCCGGCGATCGATCGCAGGCCGGCCGCGTCGCCCCCGTCCATGCGCGGTGCAAAGAGCGCCTCGCCCGATTCCCGCGCGAGCGCCACCGGACGCTGACCGACGGCTTCGACCACGCTGAACCCGGGGCGGTCCGGGTGCAGCCCGAAGACACCGAGGACGCGCAGCGAATCGCCCGCGTGCGGATGGGCGAAGCAGCCGTCGAGCGGCTCGTGCGCCGCCCCCTCGACGACCTGTGCCCACACGCGGCGCTCGGGAAAGCGGGCGTACCAGGCCGCGGCCGGCGCGGCCGCATGTGCATCCGCCCGATCGAGGATGCCGGCATCGACGTCCACGACCACGCGCCCCGCCGCCCAGAAGAGGTAGGCATGATGCACCAGGGCCACGAGCTGGTCGATCGCCTCGCCGATGCCGTCATCCGGCCGGAGGTCGCGGACCAGCTGGATCGCGTCGGGCGTCATGATGAAGGCGTCGCGGTCGGTCGGCTCGACACCCTCGAGGGCCGTGCGCAACGCGGGAAACCGCTCGTCCGCAAGGCGTCCGAAGACGAGCTCGAAGGGGGAGAGACGGTGGGGCATCAGGCGACCCGCCGCGCGAGCGCGTTGCCGGCACGGCGCACGAATTCGTCGAAGCGCTCCACGTGCGGCACGTGCCCGCACCGCTCGAGCAGGTGGAAGTCCGCGCCGAGGAGCTCCGCCGTAGTCCGCGCGAGCTCGGCGGGAATCGGGTCCGAGTCGCCGTGCAGGACCGTTGCGGGAAGCCCGAGCGATCGGAGCGCCGGCCGGAGATCGTAGTCCCCCAGGCTGTCCCACACTTCCTGCTGCGTGCGGCCCGTGACACGAAAGGGCGTCATGTTCCCGACGAGCGCAGGATCATGGAAATAGGGCGCGACGCTCAGCTCGAAGAGCCGCCGCTGGTAGGCCTCGGGGTCCCGCTCCCGGAGGCCGCTCTCCCGCAAGGCCTTCCGTTCTGCCTGGAGCGCGGGCGCCGTGTTGCGCTCGGCGAAGTTCGCCTCGAATTGCGCGCGGCCTTCGCGCCAGGCGGGAGCCGGCGAGACCAGAACGAGGCGCTCGACCCGCCCGGGATGCTCGATCGCGTAGAGCAGGGCAAGGAGCCCGCCCCAGGAGTAGCCGACCAGCGGAAGCCGCTCCATGCGCCAGAGGATCCGCAGTGCCTCGAGATCGGCCACCTGCTCCTTCCACCCGACCGGCACCTCGCGCGGCACCGCCGATTGCCCGCCGCCCCGCTGGTCGTAGTAGATGAGCGTGTGGCCGGCGGCGAGACCATCGAATCCCGGGAGGAGATAGTCGTGGTGCGCGCCGGGGCCACCATGCAGCACCACCGCCGCCGGCCCGCCGCCGACTCGCCGCTCGAAGAGCTGCACGCCCCGGACGTCCCGGGTGAAGGTCTCGACCATCCCCCAAGATAAG
>JBLNHD010000133.1:0-4266 GCA_050268825.1 Gemmatimonadota bacterium | reverse complement strand
CTGGATCAGCGCGCTCGCACAGAAGCCGGAGGGCCAGGATGTCGCCCGCGCCCGCCGGCTGCTCCGCGAGGCGGGCTGGACCGACTCCAACGGCGACGGGGTGCTCGACCGCGGAGGCCGGCCGCTCTCGCTCGCGGTGAACGTGCCCTCGACGAGCGCCGCCCGCCGGCAGATGGCGGTGCAGGCGCAGGAGCAGCTCCGGCAGGCCGGCATCCGGCTCGAGGTCCTCGTGCTCGAGCGGCCGGTCTGGCAGGAGCGCCACGTCACCGGGAACTTCGACATCGGCTTCGGCTCGGCATCGCAGGACCCGACCCCGGCCGGGCTCACGCAGAGCTGGTCGTGCAACGGCGGCACGAACGTCGCGCGCTACTGCAACCCGGTCGTGGACTCGCTCATGCGGCGCGCCATCCGTTCGACCGGGGACGTCGCGCCGCTCTGGCGCGAAGTCCTCGAGCGCGTCGAGGCCGATGCGCCGGCCGCGTTCCTCTTCGCGCCGATCACCGTCGCCGCCGTGCATCGGCGATACGATCGCGTGGCGGTGCTGCCCGGCTCGGCCTGGCTCATGGTGCACGACTGGCGGGTGCGACGCGGCCAGGACCTCCCGCGGGATCGCGCCTCCCGCTAGATGGGGCGCTGGATCGCCGGGCGTCTCGCGCAGGGATTGCTCACCGCCGCGGTCGCCGCGGCGCTCGTCTTCTTCCTCATGCGCGCCGCGCCGGGCGATCCCCTCGCCCGCCTCAGCGAGGACCGGCAGCTCACCCCGGAGCAGGCCGCCGTGCTCCGCGAGCGCTACGGCCTCGACACGCCGGCCGGCGCGCAGTTCGCCGCATTCATCGGTGGCCTCGTCCGGGGAGACCTGGGCACATCGATCGAGCACGGCCGCCCGGTGACTGCCCTGCTCGCCGAGCGGCTCCCTGCCTCGCTCCTCCTGGGCGGCACCGTCCTCCTCCTCACCTTCGGACTCGGCGCGTGGCTCGGCGCCTGGCAGGCGATCCGCCGCGGCGCAGCCGACCGCGCGCTCGGCGCGGCCGCGCTCGTGCTCTATGCGACG
The DNA here is from genome assembly GCA_050268825.1 of Gemmatimonadota bacterium. GTDB lineage: Bacteria > Gemmatimonadota > Gemmatimonadetes > Gemmatimonadales > GWC2-71-9 > CAMLLJ01. The sequence goes on along the minus strand of JBLNHD010000133.1, from coordinate 3,215 downwards.
CCGTCGTTCTGGCTCGCGCTCGTGCTCGCGTGGCTTGTCGGGGTGGAGTGGCGGCTCCTCCCCGCTGCGGGGATGCGCGATCCGTTCCTCCCCGCGGACGCCGGCGCCGGCGAGCGCCTCGTCGACATCGCGCGGCATCTCGTCCTTCCCGCGCTCACGCTGGCCGCGGTCAACATCGCCGCCACGATGCGGTACCAGCGCTCGGCGATGCTCGAGGCGCTGGCGCAGCCGTACGTCGGCGCGGCGCGCGCGCGCGGCATCGCCGAGCGTCGCGTGCACTGGCGCCACGGGTGGCGGAACGCGCTCTTCCCCGTGGTGACGCTCTTCGGGCTCTGGCTGCCGCTTCTCGTGGCGGGCTCGGTGTTCGTCGAGAAGATCTTCGCATGGCCGGGGCTGGGCGCCCTGGCGGCGGATGCGGTTGCCGCGCGCGACTATCCGCTCCTCATGGGGGCGAGCCTGCTCGTGACCGGGCTCGTGGTGGCCGGGTCGCTGCTGGCCGACGTGGCGTACGCGGCCCTCGATCCGCGCGTGCGGCGGCCTTGAGCGACCGACCCTCGTACGTCCGGGCGGCACTCGCCAGCTCCGGAGGCCGAGCCGGCCTGCTGGCGGTCGGCGCCATCGCCCTCTTCGGCATCGCCGCACCCTTCTTCCTTCCCGACCCTGCCGCCCAGCCGGACATCGTGCGCGGTGCGCTGCAGCCGCCCTCCGGGCTCGCGCCCTTCGGCACGGACGAACTGAGCCGCGATGTGCTCGCGCGCGTGGCGGCCGGAGCGCGCGTCTCGCTCGCCGTCGCGGCGATCGCGGTTGCCCTGTCGGCAACGCTCGGCACGTTGATCGGCATCGTCGCCGGGTACGCGGGCGGCGCGGTGGACGCCGTGCTCATGCGGCTGGTGGACGGCGCGCTCGCGGTTCCCCGGCTCTTCGTGCTCCTGCTCCTCCTCGCCGCGTGGGAGCGCATGCCCCTGCCGGCACTGATCCTCATCATCGGCGTGACCGGGTGGTTCGGCACGAGCCGCCTCGTGCGCGCCGAGGTCCTGCGTCTCCGCGAAACCGAGTACGTGCGTGCCGCGGAGGCCCTCGGCGCGGGCTCGGGACGCGTTATGTTTCGCCACCTGCTGCCGAACACGCTCGGCCCGCTCCTCGTCGCCGCCACGCTCGCCGTGGGCGACGTGATCCTGCTCGAAGCGGGGCTCTCGTTCCTCGGCCTGGGCGTGCGGCCACCGACCCCGTCGTGGGGCGGGATGATCTACGACGGGCGTGCCGTGCTCACCACGGCCCCGTGGGTGAGCATCTTTCCGGGACTCGCCATCATCGCGACGGTGCTCTCGGTGAACCTCCTGGCCGGCGGCCTCCGGGCCGCCCTCGATCCGCGAAAGGCATGACCGCTCTTCTCGACGTGCAGGACCTGCGCGTGTCGTTTCCCGAGCCCGGGGGCGGGCGTATCACGCCAGTGGACGGCGTGACGTTCACGCTCGAGCGCGGGCGCACGCTGGCGCTCGTCGGCGAGTCGGGATGCGGCAAGAGCCTCACCAGCCTCGCGATCCTGCGGCTCGTGCCCCCGCCCGGCCGCATCGACGCCGGCAGCGGGCTCCGGCTCGGCGACACCGACCTCCTCGCACTCGAGGGTGAGGCGCTGCGCCGGGTCCGCGGGCGGCGCATCGCCATGATCTTCCAGGACCCGATGACGAGCCTCAACCCCGTCTTCACGGTCGAGAGCCAGATCACCGAGGTCATCCATGCCCATTTCAAGTCGCCGAAGCGCGAGGCGCGCGACCGGGCCGCGGCGCTCCTGCAGGAGGTCGGCATTCCCGATCCGCTCGCGCGGCTCAAGGCCTATCCGCACCAGCTGAGTGGCGGGATGCGCCAGCGCGTCATGATCGCGATCGCCCTCGCCGGGCAACCCGAGATCCTCATCGCGGACGAGCCGACGACAGCGCTCGACGTCACCGTGCAGGCGCAGATCCTCGAGGTGCTCGACGGGCTCCGCGAGTCCCACGGCATGGCGGTGCTCCTCATCACGCACGACCTCGGCATCGTGGCCGGGCGCGCCGACCGCGTGGCCGTGATGTACGCCGGGCAGATCGTCGAGTCGGCGCCGACCGCGGCGCTCTTCGCCAACCCGTCACATCCGTACACGCAGGGGCTCTTCGCCTCGGTGCCGCGCCTCACCGGCGCGGCCGGTCGCCTCTCGCCGATTCCGGGCAACGTGCCGCCGCCGAGCGCGTGGCCCTCGGGCTGCCGCTTCCGCACGCGCTGCCCCATCGTGCATCCCCGCAGCGCGGAGATGCCGCCGCTGCTTCCGGTCGGGCCCGATCACCTCATCCGCTGCTGGCTCGCCGAGGACGGCGCGCCACGGGACGGTGCACGATGACCGCGCCGTTGCTCGCGGTACGGGACCTGGTGAAGCATTACACGTCGGAAGGGCTGTTCGCGGCGCGCACGCCGCCGGTGCGCGCGGTGGACGGCGTGTCGTTCGAGGTGGGCCGGGGCGAGACGCTGGCGCTCGTCGGCGAGTCGGGCTGCGGGAAGAGCTCGGTCGGACGGACCATCATCCGCCTGCAGGAGCCCACGTCCGGCGAAGCGATCTTCGACGGCCAGCCGGTGTTCCAGCTCGGCAAGGAGCCGCTCCGCGCGCTTCGCCGCCGGATGCAGATCATCTTCCAGGATCCGTACAGCTCGCTGAACCCGCGGATGACCGTGGGTGACGCGGTGGCCGAGGGCATCGAGATTCACCGCCTGGCGCGGACCAGGGCGGAGCGCAAGGAGCGTGTCGCCGCCCTCCTCGAGGAAGTCGGCCTCGATCCGAGCTACGCGAACCGGTATCCCCACGAGTTCTCCGGCGGGCAGCGGCAGCGCATCGGTATCGCCCGCGCGCTGGCCGTGGAGCCCGCGTTCATCGTGTGCGATGAGCCGGTCTCGGCGCTCGACGTCTCGGTCCAGGCACAGGTCATCAACCTGCTCCGGGACCTGCAGGAGCGACGGGGGCTCTCGTATCTCTTCATCGCGCACGACCTGGCGGTCGTGCGGCAGATCGCGCACCGGATCGCCGTCATGTACCTCGGCCACATCATCGAGACCGGCCCGACCGAGACGTTGCTGCGCGACCCGCGCCATCCCTACACGCAGGCGCTGCTCTCGGCGGTGCCCGAGCCGGACCCGTCCGCGCAGCGCGCGCGCATCGTCCTGACGGGCGATCTCCCCAGCCCGTCGAATCC
>JBLNHD010000132.1:0-6105 GCA_050268825.1 Gemmatimonadota bacterium | reverse complement strand
GCGCCTACCGCAAGGCGATCCATGCGCGGGCCCCGCAGTTCCAGGTCCTGGAGCAGGCATGTCCGCTCTTCGTGCCGCTCGTGGAGGAGGGGTGGTTCGACCATCCTGCGGCGCGGCTCATCGCTGCCGAGTACCTGCGCCCGTTGCGGGATGCCGCCGTCGATGCGCTCGTGCTCGGGTGCACCCATTACCCCCTCCTCAAGCCCCTCCTGCAGGCGGAGATGGGGCCCGACGTGCGGCTCATCGATTCGGGAGAGGAAACGGCGCGGGCCCTCGAGGAGATCCTCGCGCGTCACTCGCTGAGCGGCGTGCCCGGCTCCGAATCCACGCATCGCTTCGTCGTGAGCGACGACGAAGCGCGGTTCCGCTCCGTCGGGCAGCGCTTCATCGGGGAGCGGCTGTCGGGGGCGGAGGTGGTGCCGCTCGGATGAACTGGCGAAGCGCAATCGACTCGGGCGTCACGACCGCGTAATTCCCGTCGTCGAGCCAGGCGCCGGTATTGAGGTAGAACCGCCCGGGCACGGGCTCGGTCACCGCGGGCACATGGCTGTGCCCCATCACGAGAAGGTCGATCGACGCATCGGTCGAGAGGCGCGCTTCGGCCCACCCGCGCTGAGCGGCGGCATATCGAAGACGCTCTGCCGGCGTCTGCGGCCGGCTCAGCAGGAACGAGCAGCGATCGACGAGCCGGAATCCTACGTCGGGATGGAGAAGCCCGAAGGCGGCGGATGTCAGTGGGTGGCCCACCACGCGATGCGTCCACGACGACCGCCCGGGCCGTTCGGTGATCCCGTCACCGTGCAGCGCCGCCACCCGCCGAGGACCGACGTCGATCCGGAGCTCCTGACGCGCATAGTGCACCCCCACATCTTCGCTCCAGAAGCCCTTGCCCCAGCGATCGTGGTTCCCGCCTGCCATAGACACCGGCATGATGCGCGCCAGGCGCGCCAGTGCGGCCGCGATCGGAAAGCCGCGGCGCGGAATGGCACGCGCATATGCAAACCAGAATTCGAAGAGGTCCCCGACGACGAGCAGGGCGGTGCCGAGACTGGGAGCCGAGTCGAGAAAGTCGAGGAGGGCCGACTCGGTCTCGGGGGGTGCATCCCCGATATGTGCGTCTGCGATGACGAGAAGGCGGGGTTCGGTCACGGCGGAAGATAGGAACCCGCCGGCAGAAACGGCAACAATGCCGCGTGGCCGCATCCGGTGTGGCTCTGCCGGGCGGCGGAGCGTCTATTCCCGATGAGCCTGTCGCCGGTTTCCGAGCTGACCGTCCGGGTCAACTATTCCGAGGTCGACCAGATGGGTGTGGTCTACCATGCCCGGTACATCGTCTGGCTCGATATGGCGCGGACCGAGCATCTCCGCCGCACCGGGACCACGTACCGCGACATGGAAGCGTCGGGCTATCGCCTCGCGGTCGCGGAGCTCCAGATGCGCTATCGCCAGCCAGCGCGGTACGATGACCTGGTGCGGATCCGGTGCTGGGTCCGCGAGCTCGCGTCGCGGAAGGTCACCTTCGGCTACGCCGTCGAGCTGGCGGAGAGCGGCAGCCTGCTGGCCACCGGCATGACGGCCATGCTGGTGCTGCGTGCCGACATGACGCCGACCCGGCTCCCCGATGCCATTCGCTCCGTCCTCATGGAGGTTCCCGATCCAGTACGCCTCTGAGCCCGGCCCCGGGCGGTTCGTATTCCTCCGGTCCTGCTTCGGCATGCTCGCGGTGGCCGTCTTGGTGCTCGCCGGGCCGCTTCGCGCGCAGGAAAGCGCCCTCATCGAGACGCTCGCCCCCGTGCTGGCCGCCGAGGATGGGCGCGCCTGGAAGGAGGAGGAGCTTCGGGCCGCGCTCGTGTATCCGGACTCGCTCGTTCGCCGCACCGCGGCCCTCGCCGTCGGGCGGATCGGGGATCCGCGCGGTATCGCGCATCTCGTCCCGCTGCTGGCGGATCCGGACACTACCGTGCGCGTTGCCGCGGTGTTCGCGCTCGGCCTCATCGGCGATACGGCGGCGGTGGCGCCGATCATGGCACGGCTCGCGGCACCCCCCGTCCTCGATGCCGCGTCGGCCGCGGAAGCCGTCACGGCCCTGGCGCGCATCGGGGGCGCACGGGCTGCGGAGCTCGTCGCCGGAATCCTGCAGGGCCGGGCCACGCTGGCGGTTGCCGATCCCGATGCCCTCGTCCCGGTGGCCGTGCAGGAGTCGTGGCGCCTTGGCGAAGCCGCGCCGGTCGCGGATCTGCTCCCACTCATCCAGGCCGAGGACGATCAGCTCCGCACGAGTGCCGTGTTCGCGCTGAGCCGCCTGCGTCCCCCCGGCGCCGCCAACGCGCTCGGCGATGCGCTGAACGACCCGGTGCATGCCATCCGCTCGTATGCCGTGCGCGCATTCAACCGGCGCTTCGCGGAAGCGTCGCGGCTCGGGCCGGACGGCGCGGCGGCGTTGATCGCCCGGCTCGTCGATGATCCCGATGCCGGCGTCCGGATCGGCGCACTCCGCGCCCTCGGCGCACTCGACACCGGGCGGTTCGTGGCGCAGGTGCTGCCACGACTCGACGACGGCAACCTCAACGTCCGGGTTCAGGCTGCCTCCGCGCTCGGCGACATCGGCGGGCCCGAGGCGGTTTCGGCGCTCGAGCGGGCCTTCGCCTCCCGGACGGCCTTCGCCATCCAGCGCGAGGCGCTCCTGGGGCTCGCGCGCGCCGACACCCTGGCGTTCCGCCGCGCCGCAGTGGCGTGGGCGGGCAGTCCGCGCTGGGAGGAGCGCGCCACCGTGGCCGCCGGAAGCGGCTCACTCGGCGGGCGGCCGCTGCTGCTCGACGACCGGGATCCGCGGGTCGTGGCAGCCGGGCTCGGTGCCTGGCAGGAAGGAGCACCCGGGCGTGGCGAGGCCGCGCGGCAGTTCATCGAGCATCGCGACGTCGCCGTTCGCGCGCTTGCCGCCGGCATCATCGCGGAGGGCCCGACCGCCGCGGACATCCCCGTCTTCGCCGCGGCCTACGCGCGCGCCGCGCGCGACACGGCGCCGGATGCTGCGCTCGCCGCGCTCGAGGGGTTGCTGGCCATCGCGGGGACCGGGGATGCCGCGGGGGGCCGCGTCGAATCGGAATTCCTCCAGCGCGTCCCGCAGGCCCAGAGCTACGTCCTTCGGCGCTGGGCGGAGGATCGCTGGCCCGCCCTGGCCCGCCGCTGGGGCCCGGCGTATCCGCTGACACCCTCCCGTACCATGCAGGACTATCGCGAGCTCGTGCGCCGATTCATCGTTGCCCCCGACTCGCTGCGCCGGCCGCACGTCGTCCTCGAGCTCGAGCGGGGCACGATCGAGATCGAGCTGCTGGGTCCGGAGGCGCCGGTCACCGTCGCGAACTTCCTCGCACTCGTCGACCGCGGCGTGCTGAACGGCAGCCGGTGGCATCGGGTCGTGCCCGACTTCGTCGTGCAGACGGGAGACCCGCGCGGCGACGGATGGGGTGCGGCGGGCCCGCCGATCCGCGATGAGCTCAACCGCGAGCGCTATCTGCTCGGCACCGTGGGCATGGCGCTTTCCGGTCCGGATACCGGCTCGAGCCAGTGGTTCATCACCCTCGGTCCGCAGCCGCACCTCGACGGCACGTACACTGTGTTCGGCCGGGTGGTCGGCACCTATGCATCGCTCACGCGCATCACGCAGGGAGACGTGATCCGCAATGCCCGCAGGCTCGGTCGATGATCCGCTGCAGTCTGCTGGCGCTCGCACTGCTCGCCGCTGCCGCGGGTTCGGCCGATGCGCAGTTTTTCGAGTTTGGCCAGAACAAGATCCAGTACCGCCGCTTCGACTGGCGCGTGCTCAAGGGCGAGCACGTGGACCTCTACTACTATCCGGCGGAGGAGGCGCTCGCGCACACCGCGCTCGCCTACGCGGAGGAGAGCTACGACTCGCTCGCGATCCGTTTCGGCCATGAAGTGCCGGCACGCATTCCGCTGATCGTCTACGCCTCGCACGTCGATTTCGAGCAGACCAACATCCTCCCCTTCGTGCCGCCCGAAGGCCTCCTGGGGGCCACCGACTTCCTCAAGCGCCGCGTCACGATGCCATTCCGCGGCAACCTCGCGGAATTCCGGCACACGCTCCGGCACGAGCTCGTGCACGTCTTCCAGCTGAGCCTCATCGCCGAGAGCTACAATGCGACGCCCCGCGGCTCGCGGCCGGTGCTGCCGCTCTGGTGGACGGAAGGGCTCGCCGAGCTCTGGTCGGGCGGGGAGGATGCTCGGGACGAGATGATCCTGCGCGACCTCACGCTGACGGGGCGCCTCCCCTCGATCGGGCAGCTGGAGTACGTCACCAGCTTCGTGGTCTATCCGCTGGGCGGGCGGATCCACCGCTGGCTGGCCGACACCTATGGCGACTGGCGGGTCGCGCTCCTCTACCGGGAGCTCGCACGCCACGAGTCGTTCGAGGCCGCGATCGAGGCGATCTACGGTCGCAAGCTGAGCGAGCTGAGCGACGAGTTCCTCTACGCCATGCGGCGGGCATACTACCCGAGCGTCGAGACCCGTGCGCCGCCGTCGCTCGCCGGGCGCGAGCTCGAGCGCCTCGCGATCAAGCCCGTCTTCCTCGCCGGCTCGGCCGGCGGGGATGCGCCGGGTGAGGTCGCGTACATCTCCCCCCGCACCGGCTATCTCACCGTGTACCGGCGGTCGCTCGACGAACGGGGACGCGCGCGCGCCGTCGTTGCCTCCGGCCGCTCCGAGGCGATCGAGTCGTTCCACGCTTTCGACAGCCGGATGGACGCGTCGCGGCCCGGCTATCTCCTCCTGTCGGCGCGCCACCACGATCGCGATGCGCTGCTCGTCTGGGACATGGCCCGGCGTCGCCCCGCGGGCCGCTACCAGTTCGACGGCCTCGTTTCCGTCCTCTCGCCCCGATGGATGCCCGATGGGCAGAGCATCGTCTTCAGCGGGCTCTCGGAGAGCGGGCTGTCGGATCTGTATCGCGTGCGGCTCCCCGGCGGCGAGCTGGAACGGCTGACGAACGACCCCTTCCAGGATCTCGACCCCGCGCCGAGCCCGGACGGGCGAACGCTCGTCTTCACATCCGATCGAGGCGAGGCGGGGCGAGCAGGCGCGATGAACCTCTTCGTCTTCGACCTGGCCACAGGGAGGCCCCGGGCGCTCACGCGCGGCCCCTGGGTGGATGAGACGCCGACCTGGGGGCCGGACGGCCGCGTGTACTTCACGTCGAGCCGGGACACGGTGCTCAACGTCTTCTCGGTGGACACCGCAGGCAACGGCCGGCGGGAAACGTCGGTCTGGACCGGCGCCTACGATGCCGAACCGCTGCCCGACGGGAGCGGGCTTCTGCTGGGCGGCTTCCAGGGCGCCAGTTACAACATCTACCGCGCCCCGTTCGACACGATGGCGCACCGGCAGACCTTTGCGCTCGATCGCTCGGTGCCGGACCCGGGGTGGGCCTGGGCCGTACCGCGCGACAGCGTGGCGGGCGGTGCCGAGGACGCGCCCTACCGCCGGCGGCTCACGCTCGATTTCGCGGCCGGTGGGATTACCGTGACACCGGGCTACGGCGGCGCCCAGGGCATCGCCGCGCTCCTGAGCGACCTCCTCGGCGATCATCTGCTCTTCGCGAGCGTCGGCTCCTTCCAGGGCCGCGACCTCGGCTCGTTCTTCGAGAACCTCAACGCCACCGCGATCTACCTCAACCAGACTCACCGCGTGAACTGGGGCTTCGGTGCCTTCCGCGCGGCGGGACGGGTCTTCGAAGGAGACCTGGAGCCGTCGTTCACCGAGCGCTCGGCCGGCGCCATCGGCCTGATCCGCTACCCGCTCTCGCGCTTCTCGCGGCTCGAAGCCACCGGCGTCATCGAACATTCCGATCGCTTCGATTTCACGCTGCCGGATCCCGAGACCGACGACCTGAAGCGCGTCGGCTGGATCGGCTCGAACTACGTCAGCTTCGTGCGGGACAATTCGCTCTGGATCCCGTCCGGTCCGATCGACGGCACCCGGCTCGCGCTCACGGCCGGGTTGTCGAGCGACTTCTCCAACGCCCGCTTCGACAGCTTCCTGTTGTCCGGCGACCTGCGCAGCTACTTTCGGCTCGGGCGGCGCTCC